>JAYWFD010000076.1:0-5003 GCA_043778965.1 Candidatus Altimarinota bacterium | reverse complement strand
TATACATCATACTAATTTATATATTTATGAATAAAGATACTTTTGTAGGTGTAACTGAAAATCCAAATACTCAAATTCAGATTTGAGAACGAAGAGTTTCAGATTGAAAAAATACTGTTGCTAATCTTGCGAGAGGTACGTATGAAGTAGTACAAATTGATTGAGATAGGGTAGGATTGAAAAGGATTGAATCTCCTCCTATAATGGGTAATGGAGTGACAAGTTTTTTATCAATTGAAAGATTTAATACACTTCCAAAAGAAGGAGAAAAGCCTAAGGGTATTATGAAAGCTATGAAAGATAGAATTTCAGGTCTGATATAAAGTATTACAATATTTGCACGAGGATATTATTTACGATATCGTCGACTTTCTCACTTGAAGTATCGAATTTCATAGAATCTTCAGGAAAGAAAAAAGGCTTTTTCATATTTTCTCGGAAAGTATTTTCATCCGTCACGCTTATACGAGTACTTCATTCTGCTTTTGCTTTTATAACCCTATCTCTAAATCTGGCTATTCGTATTTCTTCCGGACAGTGAAGCTCTATCGTAATTATTTTATATTCATGGTTTATGGCTTTTTTATAGAGGGAAATATATTGAGATTCATCACGATAGAAGCTATCAGTGATACAGGAGATATTTTTCTCGAAGAGGACTCACATAAATCCATCGAGAATATCTCTGATAGTATCGACATCCCGATCTCTGTGATAGCCAGAAAGATTCCATTTGATATTATCGTAGCCGATATGATAATATCCAGGGAGATATTTTTGAAGCTCTTTTCTGAGTGTCGACTTTCCACTACAAGAATGTCAGGTGATTACTATAGCATAGTTATTTTTCATAAGTATGAAAAGTTATATTTTTTCTACTCGCCATTTTCCGCCTGCTTCATCGATCATTTTCCATCATTGTACTGCAAGCTCATCTCGAATTCTATCAGCTTCTCACCAATTCTTCGCAAGCTTTGCATCGAGACGATCCAGTGCGAGCTTCGTGATCTCTTCTGGTATAGTTTCGGTATTTTCGAGAAGCGAGAAATCAAATATTGCCAATACTTCATTCCAACTTCGCAGGAGGTCTACGAGAGATTTCGCTTCTTCTACAGAGAATATCTCTTCATCTATACCGCTATTTATATAGCTCTGGAATTCGAATAGGATCGCCATGGCAGAGTTCGTATCAAAGTCATCTTCGAGGCATTCGAGAAAGTCTTGCATAAATGCCTGCTGATTATCTCGAAATTCACGAGATATATCATGAAATTTCATTTTTCCACGAGCATTTCTCTCATCGTTAGATTCTGGAAGGCTCTCGATATATCGACCGAGACGCTTCATCATTTCATCGAGTCAGGTGATAGTATTTATAGCTCCACTAAGACGATCGTAGGTGAAGTTGAAGCTTTCTGCATATTTATTTTGAAGAGCCATAAGGCGAAATCCTCTATAGATAAATTTTTCATCTAAGGGCTTCATCTTTTGTGTGATATCTCTAAGTGTATAAAAATTGTTGGCACTTTTTGACATTTTCTTATTATCCACGAGGAGATGTCCTCAGTGGAGCCAGTATTTTGCAAACTGCTTCCCTGTAAATGCTTCTGTCTGTGCAATCTCATTTTGGTGATGAGGAAACATGAGATCGACTCAGCCCATATGTATATCGATCTGATCACCAAAGAAATGTCGTGCGCAGGCACTACATTCGATATGCCAACCGGGACGTCATTCGATCTTTTTCTTCTCACCATCGAGAGTTATAGTGATGACCCACTTATTCTCTCCATCAGATTCAGGATCATACGCCTTCCAGAGAGCGAAATCTGCCACTTGCTCTTTTTCGTACTCGTCATTTTTGATACGAACACTCGATATCATTCCTTTGAAGTCAAGATGAGCGAGTTCTCCATATTTCTTAAATTTACTCACACTATAGTATATACTTCCATCTTCAGCGAGGTAAGCATATCATTTTTTGATAAGTCCTTCAATAATCTCTCACATATCATCGATGACTTCAGTAATGGGCATGATATTATCTGCTGGAATTATCCCTATTTTCCCACAATTTTCTAGGAATGCTTCAGTATAGAAATTAGTCAGTTCTTTTATAGTCTTTCATTGGTTTTTACTATCGCGGATGATCTTATCTTCTACATCAGTGATATTCATCGTTGTTTTTACTTTATATCCGAGGAATCTCATGCTTCGTACTATGAAATCATCCATGAGATAGTTCCTGAGATTGCCTATATGAGCGTAGTTATAAGGAGTTGGTCAGCAATAGTATATCTTTACCTCGTCTTGTTTGAGTGGCTTAAAGGGTTCAAGAGTACGAGAGAGGGTATTAAATACTTTGAGACTCATAAGAGATTCATTTTTTAGAAAGATAAAGACTCATACTGAAAATAGCAATGAAACAAGCACAAGAAATTCAAGAAATTAACGTAAAGAGGAGGTCATTCACTACAAAGTATCAATAGAGTGTAGCAATTCCGTTTGTCGTAGCCCAAGTGCTCGCAGTTATGAGATTTGAGCTATTTTTTCTCTTTATGAAAAGATCATTGAGAGTAGGAAAAAATCAAAGAAGCGCCATCCCTCAGGCACTTGCGTAAAGAATGGTTATAAGAGAGATCATACTTTCAGGCATATGGAGATTATGGTATTTGTTAGCTTAAAACCCTAACAGCGTTATGTGTATTGAAGTGTATTTCTTTTTTACCTAATCTAAAATATACCTCTTTCTCATAAAAAATCCACTTTTTCCAAGAATTGATATTTGACAATTATAAAAAATATAAAATAAGTATTGACGTATGGAATTTTATATGCTATAATTATTTTGCTCTTTTTGTAAAGCTTATGAAACATCTCGTTCCAAGACAAAGTCAGAATGGAAAGCAAGAATGGCTCAGTGCTCTCTTCACGCTTCTCGTCCTTACTGGTATATACAGCTCGATGGATAATTTCTCCTCTTTTGCTAAGTCAGAATCCTCTGATCCGCCAAAGACGAGTTCCTGAGAAATATCCTCCGTTGCACCGCCATACTGGAATCAAAAAATGGGCTATTGATTTCGATCTGTCGCATGAGATACGTATACATCTTCCGAAAATCAGAATATGGATACAGTACGTGTAAGTTCATCTGGACTTATAGGTACAGCTCATGGTGACGTAAGAGTATCTTTTTATAAAGACACTCCTATAGATCAGATCGATCGTTCTCTTGATTCTGGAAGTGCACGAGCCTACTCGCGACTTCCTCATGGTATAGCTGTGATACAGTGAGATCTTGATTCATCAAGTGCTAAGACGATATTCTCCACTCTTCATTCTCGATAATGTCACCTTCATCTCGTGTTTCCTCCTCGATTATTGGTATATCGGGGAGGTTTTTTGTAGAAAAATCTGAAAAACGGCGAACTTCGTCGCACTCCAGAGTGGCTTCTCTTCTTGCTTCGCAAGAATTCACCTTCTCAGAAAATATTTTCTCGTTCATTTACATATGAGTACACTCACTACGAAAATATTTTTCTTCCTTGAATTTCTTGTTTTTGAGATTTCACCCTCCCCATTTTTCTCGCGAATCTGTGAAAAATCGGTGAACACACTTGAAAAAAAGACAGATTTCTCTATACTATATAGGCTTTTGTACATGAACATCTCGTGGGGATGATATAGGATTCGATACAGAGAATCGTATGGTCACTCGTGCTGTCTCGGGGCAGTCAGCCTCGTCATCAAATGACAATGCATAAATGCAAAATCTCCACTCGCTCTTCTCAATTCTGCAAAGGCAAAAGCTCAGGCTCTTGCTAGCCGTCTTCAGGGAGTTTCAACTCTTGCTGCCTAACCGCTCGAGAGTGTAGCCTTTCCTCTGGGACTGAGTGCCGTATGGCCTGCTACAACCCTTCTTTCTCAAAACTTATAGAGAAAGATTGTACTTATAAGTCTCACTCTTTAGCTTTCTTGATATCGTAAGGAATATGAGTATGCGAAATCGGCTCTTCTACTTTTTGTCATTTTTCATGTCGTAGAAAGAGTATCCAAAAATGAATCATAGACAGGAATACACGTTGATAGTACCTCTGTACACGCGGGGGCGGTGCCCGCCATCTCCACCATTTTTCATTTGTAAAGACTTTACACTTGAAGATACATAAATTTCTCAACATAAAGCAAA
The DNA here is from genome assembly GCA_043778965.1 of Candidatus Altimarinota bacterium. Classification (GTDB taxonomy): domain Bacteria; phylum Patescibacteriota; class Gracilibacteria; order BD1-5; family UBA2023; genus JAGOMW01. The sequence goes on along the minus strand of JAYWFD010000076.1, from coordinate 814 downwards.
AAAATAACCTCAATACTATTGAGGTTATTTTTTTGCTTTAGAGTAGTTATTACTCAGGAGAATCTCATTTATTATTGAGTGATCGCATATTTTTTACTACAAAATCTATAAATATTGCTGATATGAGTATGAAGTCTACCCACCACAATTCAGTATTGAGTGAGACATTTTGGCTATGGCTAGCCATAAGTAAGGATATACCAGAAATAAGCACTACTACTAATGACGTATGTCATGAGAGTTCATGGTGTCAATTTCTTATTGTTTCCTTAAAGTGAGATTCCCAACCAAGATTATTCTGTTTATCAGATTCATATACTCTTCTAATATAATCTCAGATTATTTTTCGGATTCATGAATTTCTTTGCTCGATAAGCAAGAGAATAGCTAATAAAATGGGAAGTAGGAATGAAAGAAGTCAATATTCTACATCATTTTTGGCACTAAATCAAAGGAATAATCCACTTATAACAATCATTCCGAATACGAGCTGATAGTGTATTTCCAATCTCTTCAAATGTTCTTGTTTTAGGGAAATATATTCATTTTCTGAGTGAATATTGGGTCATATCTTTGTATCAGGATTTTTCATAGACATAGAATTATGCTTAAATAATAAGAAAGTATATCTAAAGTACCATATTTTATTGATTTTATCAAATAAACGAATATTTCTTATAGAAAATATTATGATTTTTTATGAAAGTAATTTTTAAAGGAAATTTGTCTTCTTACCCTTTTTTCATACAATAATTTCGTTTTACGAGTATATTTTTATTATTATGGCTTTTGCTATCGATCGTGTCGAGGCTGC
>JAYWFD010000075.1:0-13323 GCA_043778965.1 Candidatus Altimarinota bacterium | reverse complement strand
CAGAAGCATAAACTTTTCCATCGTAATTATATGCTACTCATCATATTGCAATACCTGATGGGGAGCGGACATCCATGTAGCCACTATCTGTATTATTTAATATCTTATTAAGATAGACCTTTGAGAGCATCTCACTTAAGAAAATACCTTCTTTGTTTTTTTCAAGGATATAGTTCATGGCATTTTTATAAAACTCAAAATATTCATCAAGAGTATATTCTAGAGTGTCTCTTTCTGTAGCAGCAAAACCATAAGGATTTAACCAACGGAGTCAAATTGTAGTAAGTCAAATATCTATATACGTGTCGATAATTTCCTTATAATTCTTCAGTCATGGCTTTGTCCAGGTAGCCAAAGCTCACATTCTGTACTCAGGATTTCACCTATTTCTTCTTTCCTCGTTAATTCTTTTTATCCAATAGATTACTTTTTCAAAAGAATCGCCATCTTTATAAGTACGTTGCCAATTATGTGTTTGCTTATCTCCATCCAGAGAAGTACATATATCAACACCTCTATCTAAAAGCCATGTAAGCTTTTCTTCATCCATAAGTGATAAATTTGACACAAGTGAAAAATTGAGAGTTTTTTGAAGTACTGTTGCCTTAATTCGAGCATATTCAACGATAAACTGAACTATATCCCAATTAACCAAAGATTCTCCTCACTGGAATTCGATAGTCAACCCTGGTGCTGAAGTATAAAAAATAGTATCTACAACTTTCTTTGCCGTTTCTTGTGTCATATCAAGATTCTTTGCTGTCATTGGAGCTACTGCAGCATGACAATACTGGCACTTATGATTACAACGAAGAGTCGTAACAATCATATGAAGTGCTGGGCCATAGGCGAGAAAACTATTTTTTTTATTATATGCTAATAATGCTCGATCTTGATAGGTATCGTTTTGTATAAATAATTTAGAATCAAGCTCATCTTGTCTTTTTCATGGTTCTGTATTTCATGAAATAAAATTTATAAACTCCCCTTCTTCAAGATAAGCATAATACCCAAATTCATTGGTTATTAAATATTTTCCATCTTTATTTTTTCGAAAATAAAAAGGAGCAACCTTCGTAGTGTCTAGGGAATGTATTATGTCTAACGTAAGACTCATAAGATTATTCGAGTGAAAGAGAGAGACTGTAATTCATAAATTCATCAAAAATGTACTGAGGATCTTCATCTTCTATAGTAATAGAACCCCCATTAAGAATAATTTGAAAACCTGAAAAAATAACAATCGCTTCTTTGAGAAAAGATTGGGGATAGAGAGAGCTATTTACGTTGAAAGTTTTTTTTGACATCTTTAAGCTTATTATGATCTAGTAATGGTTTTTTAGGTATACTCATAGCTTGGGTTTCCGCTTCTATCTCAAGAAGAATACGATTAATCTCCTCTTCATCGATTTTCAACTCTGGATCATTTTCTATCTCTTTGAGTATAGCATCAATATCTTTGTCGAAATCTATCTGTCCAGACTGGACTATTGTATCAGTATTTATTACTGTAAAATTTGGTAGATCTGCGTAAGAACCAAGTGCTCTTCGAACAATAGTTTCACGAATCGTTTTATTGTCTTTCTCTATTTTATCTCGAAGCAGAGTTGCTAGAAGTTCATCACTATATTCAAGTGCGAAAGTTTCAGCACTCCAGCGTTGGTCTGTTTTTGGATGAATTTGTACAAGCAGATTTTCACCCTCTTTAGAAAAGAAAAAATATGCTCGATCTAAAAACATATATGCTGCCTTAAGGGCAATTTCTTGTGGAAAAATAGTAGTATCGACAACTATCTCAAGACGATTATTTTCACTATTTTGTGATATAAATGATTTCATATAAAAAATTATGATCATGATGATACATAATTTCACAAAAAAAGAAATAACAATTATAAGAATATTCTCGACAATAATAATTTTATTATCATAATGGAACTATGCATCTTCTTATCGACGTTCGCACTTCTTGTCTTTCAGATTTACCCAATCTCTACTATGCAGAAATATGGGCTGATACATGGCTCTCCTATAATAAAAATGATAGGATTACTTTTCTCGCATTTGAAGGAGATCCTATCGGAGAGTATGAATGCATATTTCTTTCAAGAAAATGGACTCCATTCCAGAAAAAGCTTGCTTCGCATAAATATTGACCGGACCGAATAATATCATTCTCAAAACTTCCCCCAATAGATCGATGAATTTCATCTATCCTGCATATTAATGAGCTTACAAGTGTACTCTATCCGCAAGCTCAGCAATGATTTTTTACACAACATGTAGCAGAACTGGGCTATAAAAAAAATCTCAAACATTCAAAGCATATAATCATTCCCCATAAGGCCCTAAGCGAAACTCTCTCCGAACTCTACGGTATAAATGATACAAAAATATCTGTTATACCCTACCTCAGTAGTTACGATAAAGATTTTTATAAAAACCAAACTATACTTCCTCATGGAATATCTGGAGAATACTTCATCACCGAATGAACCCCTTGAGATGAGTGGAATCCTATAGGACTTCTTAAGGCATTTAGAGAATATATCTCTAAAGTAGATAACCCTAAGCAACTTATCATCCTCTGAGATGTATGAGACAACCTTGGTTTTCTTTCTTCCATGATACGATCTCTTTGACTTATGGAGAAGGTAAAAATTCTATGAATGCTCTTACAGAAAGAACGCTCTCTCCTCTATGCTCATGCACAATGATGGATCTATATATGATACTATTATAGTCGATGATCCTCAGTAGAACTCGCCAATTCATATAATCTTCCTCTTTTCCTTTCTGATATACCTTGACTATCTGGATATATCGGCAATAATATCCATCCAAACCATGTCGACGCACTTCCTGAAATACTGAGAAACTCCTCCGGAAATCATATACTCAACTCAATGAGTGATAATGAGAGTATGATACGGGCATATGCTCGTATCATCAGTGACTAAAACTTGCAAAAACATGGAGGATGAATAGGATAAGAGAGTACTATTATTGCTCGATTATAAGAATAAAATCATTCATATACTTTTAAAAACATAGCAGTCTGCTCTATTAATATTTACTCAAAATGTCAAAACTCTTCGGTGTCAGCAAAACATCACAATGAACATCTGAAACCCATACTACTCATCACGATAATCACGATAGCATAGAGGTGGATATCCATGACTCGCATGATCATGAGGTTGATGTCGGGCAGATTGCGGTAGATGTTCTTGATCTCGCAGAAGAGATCATTATCATAGCTCCTGTAGCCTGAGTTGATCCAAGTGAGATCGATATAGCCCTTTCACGAAATATTTTGACCCTATCAGGAGAGCGAACACATCAGCCAATCTATCTAGATGCAAAAAGAATGCTCGTAGAAGAATGCTATTATGGTCCATTTTCTCGATCGATCATCCTCCCTGAAAACTTAGCCTTTAATAAAATAAAGGCTACTGTCGATAATAATACTATCATGATACATGTGCCAAAAATTAGTTTTTTCTCAAAAAGTATAAAAATCGGTGAGTAGTCTCTTTGCTATCAATTTTTGAACTAGCAAGAATTTTCGCGATAATTATTTTGTTGTTCCATTATTATTTTCACTCTCATGTCCTCTGATAAAAATTCCCATCCTACAGAAGAATCCGTCGCCAAGAAAAGCGTAAAGAAGATGGATACCCTTATTACTGGTATGATCCTCTGAGGGATTATAGCATCGATATACGGAGTAAAGAAGTTCAAAGAAAAAACTGATCATGATGAACATGCAAATCACTTGATTCTGCAAGATACCGACAATCATGATCAACATAATTCCCGAGCAAAGAAAAGAGGAATCCTCTCTCGGATATTTTTTGGCAACAAATAACTATGTATCGATATTTCCTACTCTGCATATTTATACTCTTAACTGTACGATGATGGGGTGTATCCTCTGCTGCACCGAGTATTTATAGACCAAGCCTGAAGGAGGTAGCGGAGGCTGCTAAACCATGTCTCCCTGGCTGAAATGGCATAGCAATAAATGATAAATACTCTTGTCCTGTATGAGATTTTTCTGCTGGAAATAGTATCTGACTCACCAAGGAAAGGGTAGAATGTTCGATCCAGATAGCCCTCAGTCTCGAAGCAATAGATAAAAAATCTGCACTCTGGGCCAAGAAAATACAGAGTTCCAGAGAAAAAGATATCAATAAATGGATCGATGATATCCGAATACAAACGAAAACTGCGGAAGATAGCTTCAATAATCAATATAATGAGGTATGTAGTCTAACGGGTTGGACTATACGTGATGATGGGAAATGACTCGGATGTGCAAAAACGACAGATTTTTTTCCTGAAACTGCCTGTAGAGATATAGTAAGTCGAAAAGTCACCGCACTACAAAACATGTGATATATCCTTGCAAGTAAAGGTATAGCAAAAAGTTTTCAAAATGATAAAGATAAAAACCTTGATAAAATAAAAAGTGCCTACGATCTTATCGGGAATAAGTGGAGTCAGTATAAGAGGATCGTCAGTAACGCTGTTTCTAAGTTTACTGCTTACATCAAAGAGGCTGTAAAATAGATATTCTTAGAGGTATTCTCGCATATTGAGAAATATATATTTCCATTTCTCTGGATTTGAGAGATTCTTCGTTGGTGAAGCTTCTTCTTTTTGTACAGTAGAAATTATTTCATTTACATCGATATTTTCATTTGCTTTCAGGTTTGCTTCATCGACTATATTCGTGACTTCTTCTCAGGGAAGTTTTTTATTTTGTGTAGCTTTAGCAACAAAGCTCTGATATGCGGGAGTCCGTATGTATGCCGTGAGCTCTTGTTTATACTCATTTCTATCTGCGATCTTCCGATTGATGCTTTCCAGAGAATCGACATAATTATTGGCTTGATATTGCTGGAACTCATAATATCCGATCAGATATACCTCATAAATAAGGAAGAATATCAGTCCTACGAGGATGTATCGAAAATGGCTTGCCATATGAGGAACTTGCAAAGGTAAAATCTTTTCTTACAATATCCAGAAATATTATTTATTCCACTCTATTTATTAAAAATATGAATATTCGATTTTTTCTCTTTCTTCTTACGTTTTCTGCTATCATTATCGTGAGCCTATTCTCATGGAATGCCTATGGATACTACCAAGCGATCCACGCTGATGACCCCATTGATCCGACACTGTATATACAATCTTGAAGTGGAAAGATCATACGAGGAGATCTTGCTATCCATCTCGCTACCGACGAATCATATGTTCTCCAAAATGCTGATACACTAGAAACTGGAGAGGAAAGCATAGCTATAGTGAACTGGCCTGATGGAAGTATCACTCGACTCTGACCAGATACTCGAATTGTGATAGAGAAGATGAATGTGAGCTCTGACTATTCTACAATACAAATATCTTACGCTATGAAGCGTGGTAAAGTATGGAACAATGTCATACGCCTTCTTATTGGAGAATCCTATTTTGAAGCACATCTTCCAAAAGACAATATTGTAGCTGGAGTACGGGGAACTACTTTTGAAATAAATCTTGACAATAAATATATACAGGCTGTCCACCATTCGACACAACTCTCAGATAACTCAGGAAAATCTATCGAACTCTTTCCTGGTGAGCTCGTAGATAGTGAAAATATATGGATTCAAAAGGGGCGTGAATTCATAGATACTACTTGGAATGGTTGGAATACTCTATCTGACGCTGCCTATGAGGAACTTCGTGCCATCAATGTCAAGGCTCATCTCGATATTTTCAGGGAAAAAACTCATGCGTATCTCTCACTCGACAGACTCACAGAAAAAGTACTTTCCTATTTTCCTGGTTTTGAATCTATCGATATCACTCGATATCTAGAATCTGGAGATACTGGAAGTCTAGCAAGCTTCAGCGAACAAACTCTCCTGAAGTATTATCAGAGAATATCTGGAGTAGCATTACCAGAGTACCGTGATACCATACGTGGCACACTCCTATCGAAAATAAATGATATTGATGCATCGCAAGAACTAAAAAATCTTCTCGAAAGAGCAAATCTGTGGGAAAGTATTGATGCTGGCAAGATACTCCCATCTGCCGAAAAATTCCTCAAAGATAGGGGTATAAGTCCAATTGAATTCTCTGCAAAATTCGCTAATGGGATGAGAGCCGATACGAGAAAACTTCTCGAAAGTCTTTCGGGAAGGCTCGATGGAGTACTCCACTTCTAAGAGAAAATGGATAAAAGAACGATCGTAATAATTCCAAGGATAATTGAAATTCAAAAACCTGTGAGTACTTTCTTCCCATACTCCCTTTCCCCGAATCTATAAGCAATCGAAGCTTTCACGGTATTATTCGACATGACAGCAATAAGGATAGTCGTAGCGGCAATAAAAAGGGGTATTGAGCCATCTTTTGCTCATTCTGACATAGTAAAATTGACTGCATCCACATCGGCAAATCATGAAACTAATCCTATCGCATAATTAATAATTAAAATAAACCGTTCTTTGTATTCAGGAGATATCAGATTTTGTGAAGCTACTCAAGCTGCGGAAAGAAATTTGATAACTACTATGAGCCCGGCGAATTGAAGAGCTGGAAGAAGCTGAAATGGGCTCTCATACGTTCATTTTTTTTCTGCTTCTTCTACTGGCACTTTTTCGCCTCTGGCTCATATAAAGTAGTAGATCATCGTTCCCGTAAGACCCAGAAACATGACGCCCCCAGGGATAAGTATGGATCCAAGAATACTTGGATAAATATATCCAGCTACTATCACTACTCGTATGAACATAATACAAGAAGCAAGAAGAGTAGCTACAGCATAGGAGTTTCTATGCGCTGGATGCTCTTTGCTCTTGCGTGTCATGGCAACAGTAGTAGCTGTAGAAGATATAAGCCCGCCGACAGCACCTGAAGCAAGGATTCAGCCTTTATCTCCAAGGGCTTTCCCAAGGAGAAATCCAGTATACTCAACTCCTGCCATTACTACTACAAACATCCATATACCATAAGGATTAAAGAATTTTGCAAGCAATACTGGATGTGTCCAATTCAATCCTCCAGATGCAAACCAATTAATCATATCTAGGAGTGAATACTTCATATCAGGAAGTAGTGGAAGTATGACTAGAGCAATAACTCAAAACTTCAGAGAATCTCACAACTCTTGACGCGATAAACGACTCTTGAGTCTTGCGAAATACTCTTTAGCTGAAAGAAGGAGAAGGAGAAGTATAGCAAAAATAACAGCCGTAGCATATTCAGAAAGCATTGCCGTAACTCCTATAAAATAGGTGATAAGTCCTGCATATTCACTCGTGGCCCCCATCTTATCCCTATGAAATGATGCATACATGTAGGATCCTAATATAAATGCTGCAGATATGATTGCTCCTACAAGAATCCAAATTTTGGTATTAAAGTAACTGTCAAGCCACGTACACAAAGCTCAAAAAAATGCTATAGAAGCATAGGTACGTATACCACCGAATCATGTAGCTCATCCGATTTTTGATCCAGCCCAAGGAAGTTCACGCTCAGTACCAATAAGTCATCAAAGAGCGATAGCAAGTACTACTCCAATAAAAATAGATGCATCCATAGAGATTTTATAAAAAATACATTTTATCTATACTACCATAGTGTGCTCTAATACGCAAATTAAATCCTTAAAAAAACTCCATAATTATGGAGTTTTTTTAAGGATTTAATTTATTTTGAATTTTTTGATTGGTAGAGATTTCGTCCGACTCGTTCGATATATTTTTTATTCTGGAGATTCATATAAATAGTTGTCGTCTTCACTTGTCGTACCTTCAATACGCGACTCGTAATCTCTTCTGTTGAGAGAGGCATCTTTGCTTTCACGAAGATATCAAGTATGACATCGAGAACTGTCCCATCTCTATATCCCCAATCTTTTAATACATATATACCGCGACCAATAAGAACAAATTCATTATTTCGAATAAGTTCATTATGGATTGTTGATATCTTCACGGGCTCATTGAAATATTCTGTGATTGCATTTGCAATATCAAGAAAGTGCATTGGCTCTTTTTTCTTTTTAAGAACATAAATTGCTTTATCCTTTAGGGTAGATGGGTTGAGTATCTTCCACTTCTCTAATCCTATAAATCGCTCTTCTCACTTCACTATATCAATATAAATATCTACTACAGAGTCTATCATTATAGGCTCTACTTTACCAAACTGAGCGAAAAGATTTATCTTTATCATCTCATAAAGAGTAGTATTTTCTATAATATCTCCCTTCTTCTTAAGAATCTTCATGGCTTCTTTATGAATAGACTCTATGAGTTTCTTCTGGATCTCAGGAAAGTGATAATATGTGAGAGTACCTAGTTGTGGTTTTGAACGCTGAAGATTAAAATCAGCCTGGAGAAGAACATCTATTATATTATCATTTGCTACATCGCCAAAACCGATTTCAGCAATTATTGCACTAATAAGACGATCTCGTGTCATAACACCACCATGAAGCTTGAGTATTGTTTCTCCAGCTTCTTGAATACGCATAAGGGGACTTGAACGCATGATGCGTCCTATCTTTTTAATTCCTACATCTTCGATTTGACGAACTCTCTCACGAGTAATGCCATATGTATCACCAATTTCTTGAAGAGTTTCACGATTTCCTGTAAGTCAGATGCGTCGAGAGATTACATTTTTTTCTTTTTCTGCCAGAGAATCAAGAATCGTATGGAATATACTTGTAACATCGAAAGAAGGAGTGGAAGTAGTCATAAAAAATGAGGATAGTATCTATAATAGAGGATATAGAGGGCTGGACAGTGTCAATTGCAAAAAAGGGAAAAATATTTCTATCAAAGGTATATAGAAACATACTATACTTTTTTTTTCAAAGTCAAGTTTAAATCGGTAAACTCATATTCTTGTCTTTCATTTTTCCTTTAGTATTATTTTCTCATCCTTCGAGAATACCCGCGTATTCATCGAGTTGACTCTTTTCTTTTTTATCAAGATAGCTCATAGTCACAGCTCGTGTTTTTTCATTTTGTGAAAAAAAGTACGAAACGAAAAGAAGGAGCAATATCGCTCATGATGCTACTTCAAGGCCAATTGCTGGAAGAACTTCCTGAGAAGCAATACGAGCATAAGCGAAAGACGTGATAATAATATGGGTGCACACGACTCAGAGCATCGCTGCAATAAATACAATAGCTTGGGCATCCGAGAGACGAAACGGTACATATCAACGAAGATGTTCTTTTTTTTCATGCGAAAGAAGAAAAAAGAGTATAAGAAATACTGCTAAAATAATACCATACCCTACTCATCCGAGATAGAGAGAGAATGCCCAGTAAGAAACCTCTTGTCACCCCAGAGGCTTAAGCGTAAGCCATGGAAAAAATAATGAACTAAATAATATAATATTACTTATCATGAGTGATTTACCCGGAAGCCCGAGACGATATGTCCCAAAGCTTAATCGAGAGAAAAAAATAAGAATCTGTGTTTTTAGTTTTCGATTTTTCGAATTTCGTATATAATCCATATTATGATTGTTTTAGTTTTTTAGATCCTAGCATTCAGAAATACCTGTCCTAAAAGTTAGAGTCCGATTTCCATAAAAAACTCTCTTAAATAACAGTATATAGATATCGATTTTTTGCAAATATTTATGCGCCATTCATGACAAAATAGCATTCTCATTTTCGTAGCCTTATTCATCGATATCTCGAGAAAATTTTGAGAAAGTATTTGAGTTTTATTTCTCGGAAAAAAATGATCTGAAAATGGAATAGTCTGGAGTCTCTTGCACCATATCATGATCATCTGACCAAAATCATGGAAAAAATATCCAACTGCAATCACCATCGGTAGGGCACTCTTCGTTCCTTTTGTATTTCTATTCTCTCATTTACGATCATCATGAGATTCTCAAAGAAAATAAATAATCATGGTTTTACCCTCTTTGAACTCATGGTCAGTATGACTATTTTTAGTCTTATCATGATTACGGTACTGGATTCTGTGGTAAATATAGGTATAGCCCGAACAAGAAGTGTCACTCGTATAAGTCTTATAGAAGAGTTATATTTTTTCTCTGAAAAACTTGCTACATCTATAAAAGATGGTGGCATCGTCGACTATGAAGAGTACTGGAATCGACAAGCAGTATGAACTGGTACAGCAACGGGACACTACCTCCTTCCTACGGGATTCTGAAATTATGGAAGCGGGGGGATTATAAATGGAGGTACAAATTATGGATCATGACTCTACTACTGTAGAAGTGGCGGAACAATCCCTACAAAAGTATGAACTGGATGATGTCTTATCGGCAATAACTCAAACGCTGTAGGATGAAATAGTAATATAAACTATTCTGGAAGTTACCAACGATATGGTCAATATAAACTCCAATATGCTGACTACAATGGAAATAATGATAGTGACTCTGGTGATGAAGATGCCGATGCATCATGAAGCATACGAGGAGATGAAGATGACAAAGATATTGGGGATGGCCCTACGGTACTTTCTGGATCTACACCTGAACTCTATCTTTATAATCCACTTACAAAAGAACGCACCTTATTCCGAAGAACCTACAAACAAGATGACCCCTCATCACCCACTGTATGTGTTATGGCAACGTGAGTGGGATGTATCGGTAATATAGAAATACTACGACTGAACTGACTCGATATCGGTATGAATCATAGTTGACAAACCCTCGAACCATGAGTATTTGATGGTGTTATAGATACTTGGATATGCCATGCTGATTGGCCATGTACATCTGGACCGACTATACCATCTACCGCCTGAAACGGTCGTATCCCAACGGGTAATGATAGTGAGTGGGTGAAAATGTTCCCTGATTATATTGATGTACGTGAACTCAAATTCGATATCTATCCTCAAAAGGATCCCTGGAAGTCTTGGGCAGCACCAGACTGCATTTGAGTATGATGCCCATCATGATTTGTGAGTCCATTTATACAGCCTTATGTACGAATCCAGATGACTCTCGGACTTGCATGGGAAAAGAGGAAAATCATACGCTGAGATGACCCGATGATCACCATTTCTACAACTGTCAGTCTTTCTCACACGAATATTGAATAATTTCTCACTATGTATCCACTTAATAGAAACTGATCCGCTCTCATCGTTGCTCTCGTGATTATGACTCTCTTGACTATGATGAGTACGGTATTTTTCGAGAAGATCTATCGCTTCAGTCAACGAAGCGAATGAATAGAAAATTCGAATATAGCATACTATAAATCTCTTGGTATTATCGAGGAAGCTCTCTATACATGATGAGTAGATAAATACACGCCTTGGAATATAGCAAATAATACCCGCGGATCAACGAGTAATAGTGGCTCTAAGATAACAGTAAATACTGGAGGAATCCTGATGCCATTAAGTGGAAAATGAAATAGTCCTTATAATAAGGACTATAACATAATTAGCATAGGGCAGCCTGTGCAAATAGTAATACCACAGGGTATAAATTGGAGCAATGTAAACTTTGAATTTCGTATACCTATAATCTCTGGGAATACAAGTACCGGTGTAGCCATATGAGCTACGGCTTCTGGATATATTCTCTGGACCCTTGCATCGAGTGGTGTATCTCTTTTTGCAAGCGGTGAGACGAATATTTTCAAATGATCAGAACTCAATACGCCAAATATGAAGATAGCAACGTTTAATGGCACTACGAATTCTGGAGCTTCTATTACATTTAAAAATTTCTATGAAAATATTCCCTATCTTGGCAATGGAACATTCTGAGGGATCTGTACACTATGATTCAAATGTACACTAAAACTCTCTCTTATACGCACCATACCAACAACAGATGGTAGAAATATGTCTTTTCTCGAATATCAGATCAAAGATTTTTGAACCACGATACCATCTCAATATATGGATATCCATGCCGAAGGATATGCTTACTGATTTCTCAGGTCAAGAGACTTACAATTCCCTCAGATTACTACCAATACAGCTCTTGATTTTGCTGTCTTACAATAAATGCTTTCTCTCAATATAGAATCTGCATCCGATGCCAATCAACGTATCGATAAATTTATCAAAAAGTACCTCAGTGATGCTCCTCTCGGTGGTATATATAAATGGCTGCGTACAGGAAAAATAAAAGTAAACAAAAAAAAAGTCGATCAAACATATCGTATCACGCTAGGAGACCGGATAGATATACATCTCTCTGATGAAGAAATTGTATGATTTCAGCAAAAGATGTCCATACTACCATATCCTTCTTCTGAGAATTCTCAGAATACTACCATTGAATCCTCCATTCTCTATGAGGATGAATTTTTCCTTGTTATCAATAAGAGTCCCGGACTTAACGTCCATCCTGGTGACCATAAGACGAAAGAAGTCTCTCTCATAGAAATGGTGCAAGATTACCTCTCTGGAAGATATAATACTCTTTCTTTTCGTCCTGCTCTTGTACACAGGATCGATAGAGATACGAGTGGCGCTATCATGATAGCAAAAGATAAGCCTACCCTTGAATCCCTGCTTCTACTCCTTCAATGAGGGAAAATAGAAAAGATATATCATGCTATTATCATAGGTAAGCCCCTAAAGGCTCGTGATACCGTACGAGCAAAGCTTCTCCGAATAGAAAATGCTCAAAGTGAGGCAAAAGTACGAGTAGATGATTCTGGACAAGAAGCTATAACACACTATCGCACTATTAATGCGAATATTCGTGATAAATATAGTCTACTTGAAATATCCCTAGAAACTTGAAGGATGCACCAGATCCGCGTCCATTTGGCATCTATCAGCTGTCCTATCCTCTGAGATAAATCTTACGGTCACAAATGAGAAAATAGTTTTGCTCGACGAGAATATGCGATAGAAAGACAGATGCTTCATGCTGAGAGACTGAGATTCATCCACCCAAAAACAGGAAAACCTATAGAGATTATCGCACCATATCATGGAGATATGACGAATCTGATATTTTCTCAAAAAGAGAATACATAGAAATACCGGCGTTTTCCTATTGGCTTCGCCTGGAATATCTAAGACACAGAAGACAAGGAAAAAGCAAGACGCAACACCTCAAGCGGTGGTCCAAGACACCATTCCAAGACCCATAGACGTGTTTTTCCACCTAGAGATGACAGAATTCCAGAGCATATGACAATGCTATCTATCGTCCATGGCTCGTCATAACTGAATATTCCATTACGACTGATCGACTCAAAGAAGTTTTGAATTTATATCAGCTCGGTAGTCCTCTTTTTGGTGGTATATCCGGGCGATGACAGCACA
>JAYWFD010000074.1:0-5191 GCA_043778965.1 Candidatus Altimarinota bacterium | reverse complement strand
GTGATTTATAGAGAATCTATATCTCTTGTAAAAGAAAAATAGAACACTCAAGTGAGTAAGCATATCCAAAGTGTATAGATTCTCGGAAAAAGGCAACTTATAACTTTATGAGAACTATTCTCATAAATTATGGCCTCATATTTTGCGATTTGCGGGGTTTTCGGATGAAGGGACGACTTACTTTTATCATATGAAGCATTGTCGATACTATACGCCAAAATAAGAAGTTTTTGGCGTTTGTAGATTATCTACATAGATAAATATTCATATTTTAGGAAACGTTCGGTACTTTTATAAAGCAGATTTTTTTACCAAGAAAACGATCGAAATAAAACTCAGAAATTACCATTAGTTTAATCCCTTCTTCTTGATTAGCCCTATAATACATCACATAAGTTACATTATGTGATGTATTATAGGGATTTAGATGTACTACTCTCCTTGCGTCTATGTGGAATTTTTTTATACTGTATCTACTCTTCCTTTGTTTTTTCTCAAACAAACCTAATATTCTCCATCTATGTTGTATCTTCTTCAGTTCCTTACTACTGCTATTGCACTCTATTTCGCTGCGAAATACATACCTGATATCTCCTATACGAGCTCAAGTGCATTACTCGTATTTGTCGTGGTACTTGCTATCGCAAATCTCACTCTTGGTACAGTACTCGGAATCATCACCTTCCCTGTCAAACTCCTCACCCTCGAGATTTCTTCTCTTGTGATATCCCTTTTCATGGTATATCTGACGGATTATTTCGTTACTGGAATCTCTCTGGGAAACATAGTAACTTTAATGATCGTGGCCGTCATCACATCGGGGATTGCTCTCTTGTTTCGATTTTTCCGTTAACTATCTTCTTGAGTACGGTGTAGCCCTACCGCTATCTCTACCATTCATTGGGTTAGAAGTGCTATCCTGAAGAGATAGGGCCAACAAAGAATCAGAACTCATGATTCTTTTAGTAAAAAGATTTATAATAGTAGCAGCACTACTATAGGATAATGCCCCCTCCCTCTTTGTGCCTCATTCAGAGATAAAGACTTTTTACTAAAATCAATATAAGTTACTTCTGGCATAAATAATATTTAGAAAGTAATGATGTTATCATAATATATGATAACTTTAATTTAGCAAAAAATTATATACTCCACACTATATTTCTCATGGCAAGTGATCCCATCGTGATTTCTGGCGTAAAAAACTCTGCAGCATCATCCTCGCTGATGGCTCCAAGAAGTGGAAAAAGTGGTAAGAGATGATCGTAACTCGGATGTGCGAGATGCGATATACTTCCCCAAGAAGCAAAATCCAGAATATCTTCATGATTTCTCTCGATGATATCTTGTGATATCCGACGATCAAATTCTACCGCCCAAGGATATTTCTCTTTTCCGCTCCAGTCCATCGCAGAGAGGTTATGGACGATATTCCCGCTTGCGATGATAAGTATTCCCTGCTCTCGGAGAGATTTTAATTTTTTCCCAAATTCATAATGCCACTCTGGCGATCTCAAATAATCCAGACTTAGCTGAATCACGGGAATATCCGCAACAGGAAAAAGATGAATCAGAGTCGACCATGCCCCATGATCGATACCATGAGTACTATCAGCCTGGATTTCATACTCACGAGAAAAAACCTGGATGATTTCTTCTGCTATGTCCTTAGAGCCAGGACAATCATACACAATACGATAGAGTTCTGGAGGAAATCCATACATATCATAGATCATCTGGGGCTTATCCGTAGTATTGATACGAATCTCTCACTGAGTGATCCAATGTGCTGAAAACATAAGTATAGCTCTCGGTTTTTGTGTGATACTCTCCCCTATCGATTTCCATGACTGCGTGTAGATATTCGACTCTAGAGCATTCATCGGACTTCCATGACCAAGAAATATAAGTGGCATTTTAGGAGTTTCCATATTATTTAACTTTAAAATATAAAGTAATTATAGTGAAAACCCTCAAAAAAACAAAAGAAAATTCTACTACTGTACTTGAATAGCTCTTACTCTTGGATGAAGCATTTCCACATATGTCATTAAGCGGCGTCACTCTCCGATTATTTTTTTGGTAGCTGGTATTGCTCTCAGAACTTTTGTCCTTTCATAACCCTCGACGAGCAAAAGATCTTGGTATTCATGAGGTAATTTCACTCAAGAAATAATCCCTCCAAATTTTGCTAAAATATATGTACTAATACTCCCCCTCGATTTTACGAAGTGGATCGAAATCATCAGAATGCGGAACAAAACCAAGTTTTTTTAAGAACTCTAAATTTGCTGCAACGATCGGATCATAGACATCTCGAATATTTCATCTTTCTGTAATTTCTATTTCGATTTTACGTCTTTCTATTTTTCTTCGAAACCTTGTCAAAATCGCACTAACACTTTTTTTAAAATCTGGATGTTTTAAATTTGCTATATCAATATTCACATGTAAAGGAATAGGGCTAGACTGAGCCTGATAGAGCCCCTCAGCAAATGCTCTTAAGAATAAATGAAAACTTCTTTCTTGATCAGATAAGAGGTATTCTATTTCAATAAGTGGTGCATCAAGAAGTATTTCTTGAGAGAGTGGAACCCCTTCGCGAGAAAGAATTCATTGGAACTTATATCGTACATGATCCATAACTCAAAGTTCATCCATAAGATTCCCATGATCGATAGCTCTATTTTGTCTTCTTTCTTCTTGATTATATAAACCTCCAGATGTCCAATTATGTATGTAAGTCATATATTAGATTAAATAATAAATATAAAATAAGTAAATAAAATAAATACCCTCCCTATTCTGATTTTTTAGGAGTTAAATTATTTACATGGAATCTCTATCCCTACATTACTCCGCCATAATAAGGTTCTCTCTATTTTGAGATACGTTCTATCTTTTTATCGCTATCTGTATAACATTGTCTTCATCGATCGACTCTTCTCGTATCGTATCTGGATTATCAATCTGCGGAACAAGAGTCGAAAGTGTCTCTGACTCTATCATTTTTCAGAATCGAGATTTTATCACCTCACTTTCTTCTCCGATAATCGAGAGAGATATACGATCTGTCACTTGATAATCAGATTCCTTTCTCATATCTTGTATCAATCGGATGATATCACGAGCATATCCCTCGAGCCGAAGTCCTTCGGTGATCGTAGTATCGAGAGAGATCACCATACCGTATCCACCTTCGACATCTCCGATGCCTTCGAGTGGGAGATATTCGAGTGTGTATTCTCCAGACTCTAGGATGAATCCTCCGACATCGATGATGCCATTCTCCTTCTCGATGAAATTTCCATTTTTTGCTTCCATGATGACCTTCTGGACATCTTTTCCATATTTTGGTCAGATTTTTCGTGCATCAGGTTTGCAGATTTTTTTCGCGAGGCGTTCGGGGTTCTCGAAGTTCACTTCCTTCACATTGAGCTCATCACGGATGATGGATTGATAGTATTCTGAGAGTTCTGTCGTGATCGTGATAGACTGGAGTGGTTGTCGTACTCGGATATTTTTGCGACTGCGGAGTGCGAGACCGAGCGAGACGACATGTTCACATTTCTCCATATCACGATTGAGCTCATTGTCGATCAGATGACGTGACGGGCGAGTGATATATTCCAGATGTACTGATTCCCTGCCAGTAAGACCTCGAAATATATCTTCAGAGATAAATGGCATAAATGGCGCGAGGAGCTTCGAGAGCTCGACGAGGACACTATAGAGTGTCTCATAGGCAGATGCCTTGTCTGGAGTCATCTCGGATCCCCAGAATCGACGACGTGAGAGGCGGACATACCAGTTCGTCATCTCATCCATATAGTCGACGATCGCACGGCACGCACGTGATATATCATACGAGTCCATCGCATCATGTACCTGTCCGAGAAGCACCTGGAGCTTCGAGAGGATCCATCGATCGAGATCGTTCACGAGTGGGGTCGTCATAAGGCAGTAGGGTTCAGCGTTTCATATCTTGGTCTCATAGTGTGCTGAATCAAGTCACTTACCAAAATAATGATTTAAAACAGGTCGCGATGATCCCGCGTGGGCAACTATAAGGATTTTTTTTCATTTATATTTACTGAGAATATTCTCATACCCAGCAAGTATTCTGTTTTCGAATTTCTCAATATTTTCTAGCGAATTATTTTTATACAATGTACGAATCTGTGCGTCAGTTACTTCTACAGGATTCATACTATTTTCTTTCGCAAAGGTATTACGCATAGTATCATGTGTCATCCTTGCATACTCCCCTGCAGCCTGTTCGATAAAACTATCATCTATGACATACTCCCCTGTAAATCAGATTTGATCACCGATAATATGAGCCGTATCATGTGCCCGAAGCATGGAAGTATGGATAATAATATCAAAGTGCTTCCCTTCGTCCTTTAAAATTTTTGATGCATTTTTTGATTGTTCTCTCCCTTTTTCTGTAAGCTCAGGATTATCTGTTCCATCGCTCATAGTTGTCGCAGCATTCGCTGTAGTCTCACCATGCCGAGTGAACCACACTTCTGTATCATCTGGAGTCCACTTATCTATATTCGCATAGGTCGTGAAGAAGCTATAGGTATTCCAGATCGGAAGCATAACTCACTTCACGGTCTCGATGATCTGCTCTTCCCGGAAATCCATATCTCATCATGAGAGAAGTGGTGAGTTCAGCATATAGAATCGTATTGGATCTGCTCCATATTTCTCGATCGTGATACGTGGATCAGGATAGTTCCCGAATGATTTCGACATTTTTCGTCCATCATTTCCATTGATGACTCCAGTCGTGATGACATTCGTAAATGATGGAGTGGGTTTTGGTTCATTATTCGGATTGAGGAGGACCCCGAGTACATGCATCACATAGAACCACGCACGCACCTGTCCGACATACTCCGCGATGAAGTCTGCTGGGAAGCTGGCTTGCATAGAATCTTTATTCTCGAACGGATAGTGCATCTGCGCGTATGGCATAGAACCGGAGTCCATCCAAACATCGAGAACTTCGCTTATACGAGCAAGAGGTGAGCCATACTGGATGAGTCCGGAAAGTAGATTGATGCTCCATCCTGAAAAATTATGTCATACTCCATCAATAGGCACAAAAGTACAAGAAAGTTTTTCTGCAAGACTTTTTCCATATTCAAATTTCGCTGAACTCGAATCATCGTCTCTGCTA
>JAYWFD010000073.1:0-5273 GCA_043778965.1 Candidatus Altimarinota bacterium | reverse complement strand
TCTCACAAAAAAATGAGAAGTATCAAAAAATATCGCACATCAAGAGAGAATAGAATCTCAGAAAGAACTATTGAGATCGGCTACAAGTTATACGCAAGAGGTATTACTTGGAGCAAAATGAAAAGTCGGTACTGATGATATAGTATGATATGAGGAAAAACTAAAAACTCTTCGTATCTGAGATCGATACTGTGGCGTAAGATTTATCGGAAGCATATATGAAAATATACTTCGAGAAAAATTCAGATGACTCTGACTTCATATAAAATTTTTTCTGACATCTGACCAGAAAAATATCAAAATCTCACTTTCTTTTACATGAAGTCAGGATCACTATGGATCGATAGAAAGCATGGGTGAGAAACCCTACCATATACTGACTTTCCCTGCATGAGTCCCTGAGTGACTTCGTGATGACTTTCAGCAGACACTATCGAATCTTCTAGAAATACTCTGAATCGCAGGAAAAACATTGTATGATAAGGACTGAAGTGTGCGAATGCGCATAAGAGGTATTATCGAAGAACCAGGAAAGTATAATCCTTACAACGACGATATCACAGAATCAGTTGCGAATAAGGTGCAAAAAAGATTCTCTACTAGCGAAGGAAAGGTTCTTATGTCACGATATGACAAGGAGGGGCGGAGATACTTTGGTATACGTACATGAATAGATATCAGAGAATTACAAGATGATACACTCATTGTGATCCATGATGATGTACTCGCTTCGACAAATGATGCCTATAATAAATGAATCTATACTTATATACGATGATCGGAAAGACTCAAAAAATATCTCATATTACGTGTGATGGCTACAATAAAATGAGAAATCTATCACGGAAAGGGGGAATTAACAGGCTCTATGAAAACCGTATTTGAGGGTATATGGGATAGCTCGTCTCAAGTAGAACAAGATGGACTGACTGATAGTATTAAAAAAAGTGCAGGAGCAGGAGCAAATTTCGAAATTTGAGGTATGGTATTTATCGATAAACTCCTTGCCGAATATGAACGGCACGATGTTGGTATATTATACCGCTCTCCGAAATACGTTCCCTGGAAGATTATAGAGCAAAAAATCTCTAAAATCTAATTTAGTTTTTACTTTATCGATAAATATCTATAATCCATCGAAGTCGAGCTACAGCTCGCCTTTTATTCATTACCTACAAGTAATATGGTTTCGCAACTCAACGCACGACATAAACCAAAGTACTCTCTTTTGACTTTTTATAAATTCGTCGATATTCCCGAAGAAGAACTCGACTCTATCGCACAGGAACATCTCGACTTTACTCGTGATATCGGATTGAAGGGAAGAGTCTATATCGGTACAGAATGAATCAGCTCTACAGTCACAGGAAATAGGGGACAATGCTGTGCATACCGACAATTTTTAGAATCATCGAAATATTTCTGAGATATTCCTGATATAGATACCAAAGCAAGTCCTGTAGATGATCATGAATTTCCTCGTATGAGCGTGAAGATCCGCAATGAAATCGTCACATTCGGAGTGAAAGTCATCGCTGATCAAGTAAAAAAATATAAAAAAGAGCTCACGCCCGAAGAATTCAAAAAAATCCTTGAATCTGATAAACAAGATGAATACCTCATACTCGATATGAGGAATGACTATGAGTATCGACTCGGGCACTTTCGAAATGCTATACCTGCCGGAACCGTGAACTTCCGTGAAGTCCCGAAGCTACTCGAGCAATATGGAAAAGCAGCACAAGGAAAAAAAGTCATCTGGTACTGTACTGGAGGCATCCGTTGTGAGAAAGCTGCAGTACTCGCCAATGAATCTTCGAGTGCAGAATACTACTCGATCCAGGGAGGAATCGTGAAGTATGTGAATACCTATAATGACGGAAACTGGCTCGGAAATCTCTATACATTCGACTGACGAGTCTCGACACAAGTCGGTGATAAGGATACTCATACGACGATAGGTGAATGCCTCTATACAGGAGAAAAAACTGATAATTGCGAAAATTGTCGATATTCTCCCTGCAATGCCAGACTTATCACATCACCAAGAGCATACCGCAAACATATGGGTTTTTGTTCAAGAGAGTGTTATGGACATGCTCGCGAAGATGGGCTCGTGAAAGTCGTCTCTTGGGATAAGCTCGACTATCTCTCACTCGGACGTAAATGGAGAGTTGATCTATCAAAAAAAGATGATATTATCGCACAAATAGAGAAAAATCTCGATACCAAACTCTCGAAGATCAGCTGGAAACATGAAAAATCTCAGAAAGAAGAAGAAATAGTGGAGTGTTAAAAACGCTTGAAACCCCCGCCTGAGCGAGGGTTTCTTTTTGGGAAAGATCATTTCCTCCTAAGTTTCGAGAAGTCAGCGCCTCCGATGACTAAGATCACCATAGATGCAAGAGCTCCAAGGAAACCGAAGAAGGCTCCTACCATGGGATTAAATCCCGTTAATGGTGCAACAATGGCACCCATTATTGCACCACCAATCCAGTATAACACTGGATGGTTCATTAAGAATTCTATGAATTTCTTCACTTGAATATCTCTTTCTTCCCTAATCCACCTCACCGTGAATGGGAGAATATAATCCGTGTGAGCGGATGAGCGAAAGCCCGAAGATTCCCCAGCCACTTGAAAGCTGGATACAATCATCTTAATACAAAAGATAATATATGTCAATATTTTGCAAAATATCTAAATATGTAGTAATCTAGGAGAGTTATACTACATTTTTATGACTCTGCTTGGACAAACATTCCCTCAATACTGAAACAAGGATACTGTAGGAGTCATGCGAGATATTGATCTTGTTTTAGGGATTGGATATGATAAAGCCGAATTTCGAGGGATCTTTCAGTCTATACGAGATCGCACTCTCGGCATACTATCCGGACACCCTGAACTCGGAGCAAGACTCAGAAATGATATCTTTCAAGCAAAGGATCCTATAGTAAAGAAAAATGAGTGATGACTTTCTAAAGAAGATAGATCGAAGCTTTCTTGAGTTGATACTATTCATTTTGAATATCAGAGACTTATGATTTTTCGTCAGATGCTTCTCTCCAATCCTACAGGAACTTTACAAGCTATGAATGATAGTCTTGGTAA
This sequence comes from Candidatus Altimarinota bacterium, assembly GCA_043778965.1. GTDB lineage: Bacteria > Patescibacteriota > Gracilibacteria > BD1-5 > UBA2023 > JAGOMW01. The sequence continues at coordinate 2,159 of JAYWFD010000073.1, read as the reverse complement.
TGTTCTTAGTAGCTACCCTCTCCCTCTTCAGGGAATTAAATCAATCAGTAAAATGGTTTTAGATGCAGATACTACTGTATTCTCGAGAGATATCGATATCCTTCATTTACAATATGGTCATATAGGGGTTACTGCTTATTGTGAATGACTCATTTCCGTATGAAGATGTCTATCCGAAGTACTAGAATTCGCAAAAAAAGAACGTGCAAAGTATGAATGACAAAAACAAGACTCTATGAAATACTGGGACTTCACGAATATCATCAACCTTGCAGAAACTCGTATGAGAATCACAGAAAATAAGGATTCATGAGGATCAAAGTCATTTGTACTTTCTGGTGGTTCTGGAAATACATTCACTCAATTGGCAATAATGTATGAATATGTTAAAAATGGCTGAAAGATACGATCTATTTCTGGAACAAGTGCATGATCTGCAATGGCAATACTTGTAGCGAGCATATGACATAATTCAGAAAAGATAAAAGAGCTGATGGATGACTTTATTGCTGGAAATATGGACTGATCCATACCACAAAAGTTATTGGGACATGAAGAGAAAATGCAGAGATTCTATGATAGAATTATCGATAAATATTGAATCACTTATGAGACAAAATTTTCTGATCTTAGGATTCCTGTAGTAGTCAATGCGGGAAGGCAATATCCATGATGAGAACAAGAAATTATATTATGAGGCGACGAAAACGTAATGAATGCAGTATGGGCTTCGCAAAATGTACCATTTCCCCACAAAAATAATAATACTGGAGCGCTCAAAAATACCCCCGTGCATTGAGTCAATATGATCGACTACGCAGCCAATGAAAGAGGAAATCCTACTCACTGGCTTGAAGTTCTGGGTATAGAACAAAAAGATATTGTCGATATAGATGCCTGATATTCCTCAGAGAATGGAGGAAGTCCATTCGTCAGGAGACTCTTCCAGAGAGCGACGATACGAGACTTCTTCGCCAAATTGAGAGTTTTAGCAAAATGAGGACTCGTAATAAATACGTCATTAATGTCTACGGAATGATATCATTTTCCACTTGGGGCACTTGAGAGATTTTTTACCCTATGAAAAGGGGCGTATGATGAGTATTTTACCTCCCAACCTTCACAATAAATCGAACTCATTTCGGTTTATTTTTTTCTACAGAGAGAGAGCCTCGATGCAGACGAGCAATACGATCGACGATAGAGAGTCCTATGCCCATACTCTTATCACTTCCTGTGCGAGCCTTATCGACACGGTAGAATTTTTCTTTTACAAATAGGAGTTCCGAATCAGGAATACCCTGTCCATTATCAGAAAATTGTATGATATACTCTTTTTCTTTCTTTTCATACTGGATTTTAAGTATAGTATTTTCTCAGGCATACTTGATACAGTTTGAGAAGATATTATGAAGTATCTGGATATACATATTTTTATCCATACTCGTCATAGTGTCTATCGGAAATTCGAGTGAGAATGACTGATCTTTTTTTTGGAATTGGGGGAGATACTCCTGCATGATTTCTTCCGTGATTTTTCGAAGGGAGAATCGCTCTACCTTTACCTGATCGAAGATATCATGCGTAAGAGACTCGAAATCCATGATCTTTCCCGTGATACTAGTCAGACGCGAAAGTTCGCTTTGGAGCAAGGGAAGGGTATCCTTATCGAGCTTCATCATACCGTCTTCGAGTGCTTCGATGTAGCACTGCACTGCGGTGATAGGGGTACGGATCTCATGCGACAGATCAGAGAGGAATTCTGTACGGATTTTTTCTTGGATCGAGAGAGATTTATGAAGGTTATTGATGGTGGAGATGAGAGGTAAGAACTCATTTTTTCCACTATACCGTATCGTCCCATAGCGTTTACGATCGATGATATTCTGGATATTTCAGATGATCGTACCTATAGGACGAAATATCGATCTGATCCAGAAAAAGTATCAGAGAAGTATAAGTATGAGCCATATGACATTCACGAGCATGATCCCCTGGAGGATATTCGTCACAAATCTTCATTCTATAGTATCTTTTCCGAAGGATCAGAGATCAAAAGCTGGAAATATATTCTTCCCTGAAGCACTCAATGGCAATGATATCATCGTACCTCCAGAATTATTCTGATTCGACATATAGAGCTCTGGATTGTTCGAGAT
>JAYWFD010000072.1:0-5299 GCA_043778965.1 Candidatus Altimarinota bacterium | reverse complement strand
AGATATCGACGATCCAAGAACTTATCGATATTCTCAAAGAGAAACATATCGAAGCGCGAGCATTTTTCGAACAGCTTATGTATCGATTCCGAGATCATATGATCGAACATATCAATGATCCCCTTTTCTATACATATAGTGAGATACTAGATATGCTCGAATCTGCATATGCTCGTGTGCGGAGTATCCCTGATGGGATGATGCTCATCGAGATCACTCTCCTTCGGATCGTACGCCGATGAGGAAAGATAGAAAACATAGAAAAAATCCCTAGAGAATCCCCAAAGAAAATATCAGAGACTCCCCTTGCTGATACTAAGATCATAAGGAAAGAAACCTCCTCCATAAAACAAGAAGAGAAACCCACTCAAAAATCAGAAAAAGAACCAATAGAAGTGACTCCAGAAGTGCTTCCGTGAACAGATGATATGACCATATCATCGACCCACTTTTCCTATCCTACTCTCATCAATCATCTAAAAACTATAGAACCAGCTCTCACCATGGACCTCAAATCAGCACGATTCCAAGTCGATGATACAACTTTGATACTCACATTTAATAAAAAATGGAACTACGATAGGGTAAACAAAATCGAGAAAAAAAATATCATCGCGGAAGGAATCACTACTCTTTTTTGAGAAGATCGTAAGATAGAATGTAAGCTCATAGAAGAATCTGGCGGACTCAAAGACATAGTACATGAAGTATTTTAATATTCTAATTCTTTCTTATGTTCACCTTCAAGTCAGCTCTTCCCATCATCTTTGGTGAAGTCTTCTGGAAAAAAGTCATCGCATATAGTCTCCTCTTTCTTCTGGGGTATGCCTTGAGTGATTTTCTCGTACTCTTTTTTGTAACTTTTCTTTTTGCCTATATATTCCTCGAGCTTGGTACGTACTTCGCTGCCAAGATCCACAACTGGTGAATGAGTGGAAAAGTCGATACTGCACATATGCTTGCTCGCAAATACGCTACTGCGAATATGGTGATTACTGGACTCTATATCATATTCATCAGTATCGTGATCTTCATATTCGTGAATATCCTTCCTCAGATTGGAAGTGAGATCCAACGATTTCTCAAAGAAGCACCGAGAATCGCCGTACAATGACAAGACTTTATAAAAAAGATTGAAGAAGGTACAAGCCTGGAGCTCGGACTCAGCGCTCTGATCGGAGATATGGTCAGCTCGGATAACCTCGAATCTATAGGGCAAAAAGCGATAGGCTATATCACAAATGCAGGGATAATATTGACGAAATTCCTTATTGCACTTATCCTCTCATACCTTTTCATCATCGATCGCAAAAAGATAGAGAAGTTTCTCGGTCAGATAAAAAAAGGAAACTTCAGCTTTCTCTATGATGAGTGGTCTGTCATTGCTCAGAAAATGGGGAGTGGTTTTGGTCTCATATTCAAGGCCCAATCTATCATCGCTCTCATAAATGCTATCCTCACCTCTATAGGGCTTCTCATTATCAGCTTTATTCATGGCAGTTCGACATTTCCATTTATCTTCACCCTTTCTCTCATCGTCTTTATCTGTGGATTCATCCCGGTATTTGGGACATTCCTCTCGGGAATACCGATACTCATACTTGCGTATGGCTATGGCTCAACTACAGGAGACAGTATCACGATAGTACTTCTCTGTGTTGTGATGATCGCTATAGTCCATGCAGTCGAAGCATATTATCTCAATCCGAAGATCGTATCATCATACCTTCACTTTCCGGTCTTTATCACTTTTATCATACTCATAATATCCGAGCATGTGCTTGGATTTATGGGTCTTCTGATCGGAGTACCCTTATTCTCTATTCTCATAGGGCTTATAGAAGACCTCGATAAATATGTCAGCATGATAAAGAAGAAGATAGCTACTCTCTAGGAAGATGTAAGAATGATGCCTCATGAAGTAGAATCTTATGATACAAGAAAAAATACAGAGATTTCTCTGATCGAAAAGTCTTCTCCCGAAGATCATCGTCATCTACGGACCGACCGCTTGTGGGAAGAGTGCATTCGCAGTCGAAACAGCCCATATACTAAAAGAATGCTGACTCAATCCACATATCATCTCTGCTGATAGCAGGCAGATATATCGTGGACTCGATATCGGGACTGGAAAGATCACGAAAGAGGAGATGCAACGCATCCCTCACCATATGATCGATATCATCGATCCGAGTGAGACATATTCGATGGTAGATTTCCGTCGAGATGTGGATGCTCTCGACTTCTGGAAAGCTGTCAATTCTCAGTTATCAGTTGTCCGTTGAGCCATCCCAATCATTTGTGGATGAACCTGACTCTACATCGATGCTATACTCTATGACATGGCCTATCCTGAGAATCCTCCCGACTGGTGATATCGTGAAGAGCTGGAAACCATCCGACAAAAAGAATGAAATCAGGTGCTCTGGAATATACTCCATGAAGTTGACCCGAAATATGCGGAAGAACTCATACCCGAGAATTATCGATACGTGATGCGAGGTCTCGAGGTCTGGCGAGCAACAGGAAAGTCGAAAAGAGAATCCCACAATACCAAAACTCCTCGATTCTCTCCTCTTTTTCTCACGCCTTATATAGATTGAGTAGAGGATAGAAAGGATCTATATAAGAGAATCGATTCTCGTGTAGAGAAAATGTTTGACTCTTGACTCACAGAGGAAGTATGATACAATATATATAAGTATAACTCTCACTGTCCTGGATTAGCGACGATCGGGTACAAAGAAGTAGTGGAACATCTGGAGTGAAAATATACACTTACAGAGACACTCTCCCTCGTCCAACAGCATTCACGCAACTACGCCAAAAGACAGATAACCTGGAATAAAAGATATGAATGATATTCCTTAAGTATCCAAAATAAATAAATAGACTTTACACTAAAAAACTCTCGATTCCGAGGGGTTCTTAGATGCCATAATTTCTTCGCAAATATCTGAGTTCTCCACCTTCTCAGATAGAGAAGATATCTGAAGGTGGCTTATTACAGACTCATCCATCGATTCACCCAATTCACGGAAATATTTTTTGTGTTTGCTCAAATGTGATTGATTCAGATTGTCAGGAAAGATTCGCTGAAGTGAGAAAAAGAGGATATACTATATTATCGCGAATATTTGCATTTATACAGTTTAGCCCTACTCGAAGAGAGAGATTTTCATATTTTTCCGGATCCATAAATTTGGGAAGATGAAATGTAGATTTCCTTTTTCCCAGGAAGCTCCATGAATGTGGATAATTTGTGAGAAATTCTATCTGCCGATCTGATATCTCGATATAATCTTTCATATCTACATAGTCTTTCACGAGGAGTGTGAGTTGCTTCGTGAAGTCACGTCCTTTTAGCGCATATATTCACTCATAATCCTCTTGAGTGAATGCACCAGCAAGTCCATAGCATGTATCAGTCGGCAGGAGAAATAGCATATTACATAAACATAAAACCTATGATCAGGCTCAAAATAGTAAACCAAAACATATATCCTCTTGGGGTGACTCACTTGAGATAATTCGCTCAAAGATGAGACAATACAAGCGTCACTATCGTCGTCCAGATAAGGTATGTGGGGTCAAGATTCATGAAGAATATATTATACGATCTCATATCTAAGTCAATCTAAGTCTCAAGCTCCGAGGAGAAGTATCATAGAAGATTTTGGATTCCTCTTATCATACTCTTGTATAAGTTTTGCTGTATTTTCGAGTCATTCACCATTTTTCACATTTGGTTGATTCGTATGGATCGCATCTATGAGCTTCTCCATCGTCATCCACTCGACATCCTCTTTCTTATCTCGAGAGAAGTAGATATTTGGGATGATGAGACTATCTGCATCACCGAATGAAGTCGCAAACTCAGAGAGAAGTTCGCGAGTACGCGAATACTGATGTGGCTGAAATATAACAAAAAGTTTTTTATCACTATATTTCTCCTTGATCGCCTTCAGTGTAGGGCGGATCTCATTCGGATGATGCCCATAGTCAGACATGAGGATATTTCCGTTTTTCGTTGTTCGGATAATTTCTGATCGTCTCCATGATCATTTATACGACTCCAGTTTCGGGACGATGATATCGTCTTGCATTCCGAGAAGTCTACCAACTGCATAAGCAAGATGAGCATCATGAAGGAGATGATCTCCCGGTACTTGGAGACTCATCGCAGGAATCGGCATCGATTTCTCGACCGTGTATATTTTCTTTTGACCGCAACAGTCTTCTTCTACACGAGGAAAATAGATAATTATCGACTTCTGTCATTCCGTACTTGTTACGGAATCCAGTGTTCCAGATACGTGGATTCCTGCATTCGCAGGAATAACAGAAACACTCTGACTATCGTCATCCATCTTTCATAGAGGGACTTTCCCGACGATAATTTTTTTCTCTGCAGGAATATCGAGCTTCGCCGAATTCTCATCATCCGCTGAGATGATCACGAATCCACTCGTCTGATCGACGATCGACTGAAACGCAGAGATATAATCTTCGAGTGACTTGTAGTAATCGAGATGATCGAGATCGATATTCGTAATGACCGTAATATATGGATGGTACTGAAGAAATGATCGCTTATACTCACACGCTTCTATGACGAAGTTCTCCGCCTGGATCTCGGTATAAAAATTGGTATTTCCAAGCTGGGGTACTTGTGTCCCGATGATCGCTGAGCAACCTGGTGCGGTCGGCATATAAGCGAAAGATCCATCATTAGGAATCTCGATAGTCGGATTGTCAGAGTATTCATTCGCGAGCATGAGTGTCGTCATGGCTGTGGTCGTCGACTTCCCATGAGAACCCGTGATCGCGATCCCCTGCTTCGCATCGAATACTTTCCCGAGTGCAACAGGATAAGAAAGATGGGCAATCCCGAGATCTCTCGCTTTCGCGAGTTCTGGATTGGCATAGATCTGCTCTTCAGGTGTGAGATCTGGCTTCGTGATAATCGCTTCAGAATAGATGACGAGATCAGTATGATCTGGAAGATTTTTTGCATCGTGTCCGATAGAGATAGTGAATCCTTCATCTCGAAGAACATCGAGAAATGGAGAATCTGCTCCGTCAGAACCTGAGACGCTATATCCGAGATGCTTATAGTATCGAGCAAGAGCTGATACCCCGATCCCTCCGATACCGATAACGTGAAGATGTTTTTGTATATTTTTCATTAACGGTGGTAGATTTTAATATCGAAAGCCTCTCTTATATTTTCTTTCTCAAAATAACGAACAAAAATTCTCCTTTCTCGAAAAATAAAAACTGAAAGACGTATTCAGAA
>JAYWFD010000071.1:0-5304 GCA_043778965.1 Candidatus Altimarinota bacterium | reverse complement strand
CGATTTTATTCTACTCAATTAGTCATTCATAGATGGAACCACTCTTCACAGAAGATGCTCGTAAAAATTTTATCATCGGTATTACCGAGATTGTTTTACAGATATTCGAAATCGGCGATGAGAATAAGCGCGAAAAGATTATGGAAGATCTCGCTGGACTCGATGATAGTAATCTCCTAAAAAAGAAAGATGATATAGAAAATTATTTCGACCAGGCAGCTGAGATCAATAAATCATACTTCTACCGTCTACTTCATATGGAACATCTCTTCCTCGAAAATGAAGAACGAGTCATTCTAAATAACTCTATAATACTCAATTATTAATATCATTATGCCTACTCCAGTAAATAATACTCTCGAAAATCTCAATATACAAGTAGCTCCTGAAGTACAGAGAGTGCTCGATGTCACTCTCGTGAACAGAGCAATCGAGAATCTCAACAAAAGACTCAATACACCTGGGCAAGATCGACTCAAAGGTGAGATCCTCTACGGACTCAGTATGCTCAATGGGACAAATAGCTCGATGATATTTAGTGAGGACGCAAGGCATTTATTCGAAGCCTATAAAGCCGCTTCAGAAGAAAATGTCGAAGCTCTAGCACATATACTCGGACTGAAGGATCATCTTGCAGTCACAGGAATAGGAGTATAAGCTAAAATAAGTGTATAGTATTTCCCGTATTGCTAAAATCTCATAGATTTTTGACAAAAAAGAGAAGTTGTGGTTATATACCTATATAATCATTTTTTTATGGATTCATCTTTTAGCGACGCTCATGTCCGCGATACATATATAACTGAGATTGTACTTATCCTAGCAGAGATATTCAGCATCACGGAAAGTGAGAAAAAAGAAGCCATCTATGCAGAGCTTCATGCTATGGATGATGAAAGTCTTCTTAGGAAAAAAGATTTGATAGAAAACTACTTGGATCAAACACGCCAATTCCTGACAAAAGAAATAAATCAAGTGATTCAAGCAATACATATACAAGAAGAAACTGAAGAAAAAGAAAGCCTTACAATCACCTTTTAATTTTTTAATCATAGTATATATGCCAGAGATTTTCGAAGTTAAACTTGATAAAAATAATACCTTTAAAGCCAATATAGATATGGTAGTGGCAAATACCGTATTCGAAAGAATACATGGTAAAGTAGAAGGAAATAAAGATCTTCAGGCAAAACTCCAATCATTTATTGCACAACTTCAGACAAAAGTCGCTGATTTTAATCAAAGACTCTGAGGGCACCGAGTCTATAGCTCAGAAGAGCAACTTCGTGGGAATAGTGAGCAGATGATGGCATCAAATAATGTAGCTAGAAAAGCAGTAACGGCGTTAGCTCCAACTCTTTTGAGTTCAAGCCGAACACTCGATATAATCCTCAAACAAAATCAAGCAATACCAGATGACCTCAAGGCAAGATTTTTTGCTGATCTCGGGATTACCTCACTTTATCTCGAAGCAAATGGAGCAACTCAAAGACCTACTCCAACTGGACCAACGACATCTCCAGAGGCACCTCCAGTAGCCCCTCCTGCTGATGCAAGACTTTCTTCCTGACCCACTATTCAAGTAGGAAGTATCGGTCAAGCATTAAGATTTGGTATGAAAGATGTTGTAGGTTCAAGAGTTCGTGGTGCGGAAGAAATAACTCGTACAAACTAATTCCATGAAAAATCATCCTTCTCCCCTCCCTCGATCTATCCATATCTTATAGTCGAATCGATTTCCGCTATAGCCAAAGATATCATATATATATTGAGCATCACATAGGAAAATTCGAAGTTGATAAACTTCGCGTTGTACTTGATCATATATGAGATGATCCTTGATATATCACTATCGAATATGTGAAAAGTCGCAAATGAGACTGAATTATAAAAAAGATCCAGTTTAAAGAAGGATCTTAGAATCTTGATTTGAATAGAAAATATATATCCATACTATAGATATATATTTTCTATTCTTATTTATATGCATCCTCTTATCATTCCATTTCTCACAAAATCCGAAAAAACTCTCCTCTGCTTCTACCCAAAGGATAATACTCCTGGGTGTACCCTCGAAGCACAAGACTTTACGAGACTCAAGTGAGAATTCGAAAAACTCGGAATCCAGATAGTCGGTGTATCCAAAGATAGTCAAGCAAGTCATGAGAAGTTCACGACTTCATGTAATCTCAGAATCCACCTCCTCTCTGATACTGACGGGAATCTTCATGAGCAATTTGGTGTCATTGGCGAGAAGAAAAATTATGGGAAGGTTTATATCTGAGTGATCCGATCAACATTTCTCCTGAGTAGCTCATGAAAAATCCTCCAAGAATGGAGGAATGTGAAGGCAACATGACATGCAGAAAGGGTACTACGAGAAATATAGAGTATATTCCTTACTTGAGATTTACATACCAATCTCCTGATTGCTTAGCTCGTAATGTATAAGTATTGCCAAAGGCTAGAGCTGTAAATGATCCTGTATATCATCCCAGCGCGATTAATCCTCAAGCATAATTCCCGGTATTCGGAAACTCAAGACGAGCAAGGATCACATATTCATCCGTTCAGGCATTCAGATGGGCTATATCTCTCCCTGTACCGTATCAAAAATTTCCATTATTACCACATCAATTATCATATGCGAGCACCTTATCTCTCGCTTTTTGTCCATCATTATACTTCATAACTACTACATCAGGAACACATCAGAGAACAGCATCAGGATATACATCTTGATCTGTTAAATGAGTAGCAATAGCCTTACGTGCAACATCTACTCATGTGATTCTTACAACATCTCGAGATTTTTGTTGATATGAGAGAAAATTTGGAAATAGAACTGCAGCCAGAACTCATATGATTGCTATAACAATCATAATCTCTAGAAGAGTAAAACCTTTTTGTGAGTATATATGCATAAAAAAAGTTGGGAAGATTATTTCGAGTATATTAAGAAAACATATTTGGTCAAAAGAAATTTTTGGAAGAAGGAGATATTCCGATATACTGAATTACATAATCACTCTACGTTCATGTCTGTCTTTCGTCTCAGTTCACCTTACTCACCTACGGGCGATCAACCTGAAGCTATCAGGAAACTTCTCGAATCTCTCGATTCTGGTCATCAATTCCAAACCCTCCTTGGGGTGACAGGATCTGGGAAGACTTTCACTATGGCGAATATCATATCGAGACTTCAGCGTCCCGCTCTCATACTCGCACACAACAAGACTCTTGCAGCCCAGCTCGCTCAGGAATTCAAGGAATTTTTCCCTGATAATGCTGTCCATTATTTCGTATCATACTATGACTACTATCAGCCCGAAGCTTTCGTGGTAAAAAGTGGAGCTTATATCGAGAAAGAAGCCACGATCAATGAAGAGATCGATCGGCTCAGACATGCTGCGACAGAAAGTCTCCTCACCCGCAAAGATGTCATCATCGTGGCATCAGTATCATGTATTTATGGTATCGGCGAAGCAGATGAATATGAGAAACAATGTTTACGATTCAAAGTGGGTGAAGGATATCCACTGGAGGCAATACTCGCGGCTCTCGTCAATCTCCAATTCAAAAGATCAACTGCAGATTTCAAACCTGGGATGTTCCATGTCCTCGGGGATACACTCGAGATATGGCCAAGCTCGAGTGAAGAGATCTATCGACTCGAATTTTTCGGAGATACCCTCGAACGTATAGCACGTACGGAACATCTCACGCACCAAGTATTCGAATATCGAGATGAGATCATCGTATTTCCAGCGAAGCACTTCGTGACGAGCAAATCGATCATCGATGAGGTCATCCCGAAGATCAAGGCAGAAATGGAAGGCCAAGTCGAATACTTCAAAAATGCAGGCAAACTCGTCGAAGCTGAACGCATACAGATGCGAGTCGAGTATGATATGGAGATGCTGACTGAGGTAGGATTTGTGAATGGGATCGAGAATTACTCGATGTATCTCTCGAATCGGAAACCATGAGATGCGCCTTCCACACTTCTCGATTTTTTTCCGAAGGACTATCTCATGTTCGTGGATGAATCACATATGACGATCCCTCAGATCGGTGGGATGTATGCCTGAGATCGTGCACGCAAAGAGAATCTCGTAAACTATGGATTTCGACTTCCTACTGCACTCGAGAATCGTCCTCTGAAGTTCGATGAATTCGAGAAAAAAAGTGGCCAGACGATATTCGTATCAGCAACTCCTGGAAAATACGAATATGCCCAAAACTCGATCATCGCTGAGCAGATCATCCGCCCGACCGGGCTCATCGATCCGCCGATCGCGATCGAGGATATGGATTATATGGTCGACTCTCTCATGCGCAATATATCTCAAGCGATAGCTCGTGGTGAACGATCGATCATCACGACGATCACGAAGAAATCAAGCGAAGATCTCGCACAATACCTCTCTGAAAATGGCATGAAAGTCCGCTACCTCCACTCTGAAATCGAGACACTCGAACGCCTCGAAATCCTCCGAGATTTCCGCATGGGAGTGATCGATGTCGTCGTCGGTGTAAATCTATTGCGTGAATGACTCGATCTTCCTGAAACAAGCTTCATCGGGATACTCGATGCTGAAAAGATCGGATTCCTCAGATCGAAGACAAGTCTCCTCCAGATCATCGGACGCGCTGCACGAAATGTGAATGGTCATGTGATCATGTACTCTCATAATCAGAAAAAATCTATCGCCATGATCGAAGCCATAGAAGAGACTGATCGCCGTCGAGCAGTACAAGTCGCATATAACACGAAACACGGCATCACCCCACAGACGATCATCTCATCGATCAAAGAGATAGGGATACCATCGAAGAAAAAAGATGCCTTCGACTGATGACATATCGCGAATATATGAGTCTATATCAAGCGTCTCGAACTCGAGATGGACGTCGCGAGCGCCAATCTCGACTTCGAGAGAGCTGCTGAGATACGAGACGAACTCCTGAGTGTGAGGAAGAAGAGATAAGATTAGGCAACCAAAAAAAACTTAAGAGTACTCTTAAGTTTTTTTAAAAATTCTATCTCTAGATAGATATCGATGAAATTATTATCTTATAGCATCTTTACCTCTTCTATGATCTTGTCCCCCTGTTGGAAAAATGCCTCATACTGGACCAAAAGTCACTCCTGCCATTATATCTCTTATACTTTGGGCTACCCTTCAAGCCTTATCTGGATCTTTTACTTTACCTTCAGGGTCATATGGATCGTGCTTTCAAGATACAGTATTTCATAGTGACATATGCTTATATATAATTAGAAAATAAACAATATCATTG
>JAYWFD010000070.1:0-14018 GCA_043778965.1 Candidatus Altimarinota bacterium | reverse complement strand
AAAGCTATGGCCTTCTGCTTGTGCTTTTTCTTCTGACGGTTGCTGTGATATATGTGATCGTGAAGTTCACAGAAGGATACCGTAGAGTACCTCTTATCTATACGCGTACAGGACGAGATGAGCGATCATATTTTCCTATCCGAGTCAATCAAGCAGGTATGGTTCCTATCATCTTCGCAGTATCGCTTATCACTTTTCCAGCTCTTATAGGGCAGATCCTCCAGCGTCGTGGTACAGGTATGGGTGCGACTATCGGTGAATGGTTCGCGACGAATCTCTCACTCCAAAATCCAGGATGGATATATATCCTCGTATATGGTCTTCTTGTTCTCGGATTTTCATATTTCTATGTATCTATCACGTTTAATACGGTAGAAGTAGCAGAAAGCATCCAAAAACGTGGAGGATATATACCAGGAGTTCGCCCAGGAAAAGAGACTTCGCACTACTTGCAGAAGGTTTCAGACAGGCTCAATTTTTTTGGAGGAGGATTTCTCGCACTCATCGCCATCTTTCCTTACGTTATGACAAAGATCAATAATGAATTTGGCCTCTTTAATGCAGGGGCTTCAAATATAGACTTTCTTATATCAGGAGCTGGGATCATCATCGTTGTTGGAGTCATCCTCGATATTATCCGTCGTATTGATACAGATATGAAGAGCTTTGACTATAAGAAGTTTCATTAAAAATTTCTCTAAAACTTCGAATTTTGTCATCAATAAAATATTTCTTAATCACTTACGTATAAGTAAGATTATTTAGAAATATTTTTATTTCCTAGAGCTTTCCGGTTGTGAAAAATTTTATATTAACAAATAAACCATTCTTTTATGCGAATTTGTGTTTGGGATACAGAAACGACAGGATTTTCTACGAAATGATGAGATCTTATCCGACAACCATATATCATCCAGTTCGCTGCTATAGAAAGTGAATATGAAAATGGAGAGTACAGAGAGATTGCTCGTCATGATATGTTGATTAAACCACCTATTTCTATCCCCTTTGGGGCTTCACAGGTAAATGGTATCTATGATAAAGATGTACGCGATTGTTCACCAATGCTTCATTTTATAGAAGAGATCATCCAAGTTTTAAATCGAGCGGATATCGTATCAGGGCATAATATCGAGTATGATGAAGAAATCCTCTCCTATGAACTCGAACGATTGGGGCGAAAAGGAGACTACTCTCCGAATAAAACTCTTTGTACCATGAGGACTTCTACTGACTACTGTAAGCTCCAAGGGCGGGGATTCTCCTATAAACCCCCGAAACTTTCGGAGCTTCATCGTCATCTTTTTGGAGAATATTTCGACTGAGCTCATAATGCTATCGTCGATGTCGAGGCGACGATGCGATGTCTGATCGAGCTCATGAAGCGCGGTGTGATTGTACCAGAGACGACGAATCTTATGAGGCTATTTTAATATTTTTTAAGAGAATCTTACCAAGAACTTATCTCTGTGGTTATTTTTGGTTGTCATGGGGTGATGATAGATTCGGTTGATGGGATATGCTGAGATTTGATCTTCTGAGAAAGATGAATCGTATTTTTCTGACTTCTATAGAGAATATTATGAGTATTTTTTGCGAGTGATATGCGGAGGAGTTTTTTAAGTGGGACGATCGTATATCACTTTGCCCGAATTCCATCGATGATATCTGGAAGGGCTGCTACAGTATCAGTCTTGATATCGTGTAGGAGGATGATGCTCCCAGATTTTGTTTGCTGTATGATATTTTTTGCAAGTATTTTGGGGTTTCTTGCTTTCCAGTCGTATGCATCTACGTTCCACCCGATGATCGGTCCGGTATGGAAGTATCAGATCCGATAATCTTCTACTCCATAAGGGAATCTGAAATATCTTGGAGTCGTTCCAGTGGCAAGAAAAATACGGTAATCAGTTCGTAAAATTTCGGTTGCGAGATGGAATAAAGAGAGTTTTTTAAAAATAGGATGAGAGTAGCTATGGTTTCAGATAGTATGTCATTCCGAAAGCTCCCTTCGTAGAATATCTTCATGTCGCAAGATTCGGTTACCGATGACGAAAAAAGTCGCATGCACATGCTTATCTCGGAGAATATCAAGTACTTCTTCAGAATGCTCTCTATGAGGACCATCATCGAATGTGATACTTACTTCACCGTGATTCGCATAAGAAACCGGGGTATCGTGAACTTCTTGAAGAAAGAGTGCTCGAAAAGATACGTATGAGAGGATGAGAGGGATGATCATATATAAGAGGAGAGAGATCCTTTCATTCGATATTATTTAAGTGATAATACCACTTCAGAAAACGCGATCTTCATCATAAATAACACAAATTTGTCATGGTGCGATCGCTCGTTGAGATTCATCAAAGTGGACGATGTGTCCTTCTTTATTTTTATAGAGTAGTATTTCTTGATCTTCTTGGCGATATCGTATTTTTGCTTGATATTTCTTTCATGGTTCGGGAGTTTCTCCGACCCAATCAGTAAGATTGCATTCTTTCCTATAGAGTTGAAGTTCTTCGGTGGTACCTACTGTTATCGTATTATTTTTTGTATCTTTCGCGATGACGAAGAGTGCCGGACCTCCTCATATTTCTATACCCTTGCGTTGTCCGATCGTATAGGAGAATGCTCATTCATGCTTTCCGAGGACTTTACCTTGTGTACTCATGATATTCCCTGATTTTTTCGGGAATCTCTGTTCGAGGAATTCTTTCATGCTGACTTTCCCTATAAAGCAGAGTCACTGACTATCTTTTCGTCATGCATTTGGGAGTCAGACCTTCTTCGCAATATCTCTGACGTCGGACTTAAGCATTCAACCTATAGGAAAAATAGATCTCGTAAGTTGGGCCCTCGAGAGACGCGATAAAAAATATGATTGATCTTTTCCATGGTCTATTCCCTTTACAAGATTTCAGTCTTTATCCTTTCGGGCATAGTGTCATGTTGCTATTGCAACATATCCAAGAGAAAGTGCTTCTTCGAGGAAAAGATCGAATTTTACAAGATTGTTACAAAAAACATCAGGATTCGGAGTATTTCCCTTTCCATATTCCATATAAATGTAGTCGACTATGCGTTTTTCATATTCTTCACGATAATCAAATGTAAAAAAAGGAAGATTCAAATATGTTGCGACTTTTTTTGCTTCTTCGAGATCTGCAAGCGTCGGACAACTTCATGGATTTGCCTCATCGAGATAGTTGATCATAAATCCGCACGATACTTCATACCCCTCTTCTCGTAAGAGATAAGCTGAAACAGCTGAGTCAACTCAACCTGAGAGTCATACAAGGATGCGTTTTTTATGCTCTGACATGGGTGATGCTATCTATTATTTCTTTCCAATTTTTGACTCTATGAAGGAGTGGATGATCGAGGTTCGCATCACGATTCCATGGTCTTTCGAGGAGGATACAAGATATTCCATTATTCGTCAGTTCATGGGCATTTTCCATCGCATCATCGATCATGAGGCTTATCCCATATCTTTTACAGACTACAGATTTCGGAAGGGCATCTGATGAAAAATGGTTTACAAAATGGATACTCGAATCATCGAGAAAGGAAAAATGTGATCGTACCCATCGAGTCGTCCTTTCGGTTTTCCAAGATTCTTGATTGCTACGAGCAGTCACGATAGCTATATTTTTACCAAGCCCATGGATCCTGCGTACTCACTCTATGGAATCTGGTACCGGTGGTACAGATTCTGGAGAAAGTGTGGACTGCCCATATCACTCCCATATTTTGCCAATCTCTTCAGGAGTGATATGGTTTCCGAGTCAGGATGCATCATGTTTGCGGATTTGCTCGATCGACTGGATATGGAGAAGCTGACCATGACTCTGTGCATATGCAAGAAATCACTCAAAAGTACTTGCGAGTGTCTCATCGAGGTCGAGTCCGATGTGAGTATGGTTTTTCCAGTTGAGATGCTTGATGGTCATGAGAGGAGTATAGAGAAAAAATTGATAAAGTAAAAAAATTGATTTTTCGAGATTTATTCTCATAATCAAGTGAAATCAGATCATCGAAATTTGCTCAGATCTACCAAATACATGAAGATTTCCAAAATTTATTTCTGATAACACCCTTTATGCGCAAGCACCAATATCGAGATATCATCTGTACTACTTGCGAATGCCGACACCTTTCAGCTGAGGATATTTATGATGAAGTACGGATCAAAAATCCAAAAATCGGACGAGCAACCGTATATAGAAATATTGAAGCAATGGCAGAAGAAGGTATGATTCGGCGTTTTCCTGGGATCAATGGAAAGACATACTATGAGTGTAATCCTACAACTCATGCACATCTCGTCGATGATCATACGGGGATTTTTTGTGATTTTCCGATCGAGAATGTCGATATCAGAAATATACCAGAGTGATATGAAGTATGTGAAATCCGAGTACAAATCCGAAAGAAAGAAGACTAAATATCTTATACATATTCCTATGAAAAAAAATACCAACGAAACTCTCATTTCTATAAAACATCTTACAAAAAAAATCGGTAAAGTGACACTCCTTCAAAATATTTCATTTACTCTTTCTCGAGGTGAGGTATTCTGATTTCTCTGACCAAATGGTGCTGGTAAGACAACAACGATGAAGTGTATACTCGGTATCATGCGACCAACAACAGGAGAGATAAAAATCCTCGAAGGGAGCATAGATGAACCAAATACTCGACAAAAAATAGGATTCATGCCAGAAAATACGTATCTCTACAAGTATCTCACAGGAGATGAATTTCTCGATTTTAATGGAGCATTTTATAATCTTTCTCCCCTCAAGCTCAGAGAGAGGAAAGACTTTGTACTCGAAAAAGTAGGGCTTACTTATGCACGTTCAAAACGACTCAATACGTACTCAAAAGGTATGCTTCAGCGTATCGGTCTTGCTCAGGCGATCCTCCATGATCCAGAAATTATATTCCTCGATGAACCGATGAGTGGACTCGATCCGATCGGTCGAAAGATGGTGAAGGATCTCATGCTTGAACTCAAGAAAGAAGGGAAAACCATCTTTTTTAATACACATATTCTTTCTGATGTCGAAGTCATCTGTGATCGATTCGGTATCATCTCGAAGTGAGAGCTCATAGCTGATATGAAGGTGAGTGAATTATCGGTATGAATTGAAGATTTCTTTATGCAGAAGATCACGGGACATCAGGGAAGCGATTTTCGAGTACAATAATATTGTCTTATGAGGATAATTTTTACCAAATTTTCTTTATAGCCAATTTTATGCTATCAATACAACTCATAAGAGAGTAAACAAGAGTGATAAGAATCCAAATGAGAAAAGGTCCCATAAAGATAAGACACAATATAAGAAGAGAGTTCTTTATACTTTCTATAATACTATTTTCTGTGCGGATCCTGTCGTCTACATTGAGAATATTTCACCGATGGATGACTCTTTCGTCAACAACAAGGGGTACAAACGATCCAATCGAGTAAGGGACCTCAGAAATACTTTTATCTTTTCACTTGAGTGTGAATATATTTCTTGCTTGGTAGGTGGGAGTACCATATTCTATACTTGCATATTTATCGAGAGATATAGTAGCATGAAATTGTGTACAATCATGAGATCGTCCATGTTTCTTGTTTAATGAGCATTTTGTAGAATAGGAGCTAAGTTCTAGTATAGTTCATTTTGTATAAACATTGTGAGTATAAAAATAGAGATTTTCTCCTCACATCCATGAAAGAAATAGCAAAAATGGACTACATACAATCAAATAGGGTTTGTAGAGCCAGAGAAATTTCGATATGAGTTTTTTCATAGAAACAGTCTAGCATAATATTCTTCCGAAATCAATTATATCAAATAATAATGAGAATTATTCTCATTATTATTTGATTTTTATCAGTGAAGGAGTATACTGTCTTCGTTATTTCTTTGCTATCTTAGACGGGAATAGCATAATACTACTTTACATACTTACACTACTTTATGAAAATAGAAAACCCTTCGATAAAAGCCCTAAATCACCTTCTCGCAGCCTATACGATCACTGCTCAGAATGCCCGATTTTGTCACTGGAATGTTATCGGTCCCGTATTCGAAGATAATCATGAGATATTCGGTGAGATCTATAAGATGCTCTCGGATCAGATCGATATTTTCGCGGAGCAAGTACGTATCCTTGGCGAATATCCAGTATCACAATTTACTCAGTATTTACAAGAGACTTCTCTAAAGGAATATAGCGGAGTTATGTCGGCATCTGATATGCAAAAATCTCTGCATGATGATCTTCTTCATATATCTGATGAAATGACAAAGTTCATCGGTGAGACGGATAAAGATCCCTGTACACAGGATGTCATAATCGCTGCGAAGAAAGATCTTGATAAGAAAAAATGGATGCTCAGAGCGATGCTTGGAAAGAAGTAGGAGAAAATATCAAGAATGATTCTTATTCAGATAAAACTTTTTTAGAAATAAGAAATCCACCAAAGTGGATTTCTTGGGAGAATTTTAGTCAAGAAATGTTTTATTTTGCTTATACATATTTAACTATGAAAGCCAGTGATATTTTTGTAAAGATGCTTGAATCTTATGGGGTAGATCGGATCTATGGAGTACCGGGGGAAGAGAATCTTGATTTTCTCGAATCTATGCGTACTTCTTCGATCGAGCTCATCCTCACTCGCAATGAGCAAACTGCCGTATTCATGGCAGCCAATCATGGAAGATTCACGGGCCGACCAGGAGTGGCACTCGCGACTCTCGGGCCTGGTGCCACGAATATGGTCACAGGAGTTGCCTATGCACAACTTTCATGACTTCCTTTGATCGTCATCACCTGACAAAAGCCCATAAAAAAATCGAAACAAGGACTCTTTCAGATTATCGATGTCGTCGGGATGATGCGACCGATCACGAAGTATGCTACGACGATTATCAGCGGAAGTCGTATCCCTTCTCTCATCCATAATGCCTGGAAGATTGCTCGGTCTGAGCGTCCGTGAGTTGTGGCAATAGAATTTCCTGAAGATATCGCGAGTGAAGAAGTGTATGTCGATGATATCTCTGCTCACATGGAAAAAATCCGCCGACCCGTGATCGATGAGAAGATGCTCACAAAACTCATCAGTGAAATTACGAAGGCAAAACGCCCGATCATTCTTATTTGAGCATGAGCAAATAGAAAGCAGATTTCGAAATATCTCACGGCATTTATAGAGAAATATCATATTCCTTTTTTCACTTCTCAGATGGGAAAGTGAGTCGTCGATGAGTCACTTTCTGAGTATCTTGGTACCGCATCACTCACGACGGGTGACTATATCCATCAGGCGATCGCTCAATCAGATCTTATCATTTCTGTCGGGTATGATCCGATCGAAAAACCGACGACTCTCATGGGAGTAGATGGTACACCGTCGATCTATATAAATTTCTATGAAGCCCATATCGATGATGTATATACTCCATATCTCGAAGTCATCGGAGATATCGGAAATATTTTTTGGAGACTTTCTGAAGCAAAAATACAACATGCATGGGAATTCGATGAGATATATAGGATCAAGGATGAGTATATAAAATTTCTCGAATGACATCTGAATGAAGAAATCGAGACTGAATCAATGATCATATGACCACGCCAACTTACTCATCTTCTTCGGAAAAATCTCTCTAAATCAGATATACTCACCCTCGATAATGGACTCTATAAAGTCTGGATATCTCGCAATTATCCTTGTTATGAGCCTAATACTCTCATCCTCGATAATGCTCTTGCGACGATGGGCGCAGGGCTCTCAAGTGCGATGAGTGCGAAGCTCGAATTTCCAGATCGAAATGTCGTCTGTGTGACGGGTGATGGTGGGCTCGTGATGAATCTCGGAGATCTCGAAACGGCTGTCCGTCTTAAGCTCGATATCACGCTTATCGTCCTCAATAATGGTTCCTATGGGATGATCGAATGGAAACAAGAAGGAGGTGGGATGCAAAAATGGGGACTTGGATTCGGGAATCCTGATTTTGTGAAACTCGCAGAGAGCTTCTGAGCACATGGATTTCGAGTCGAGAAAAAAACAGATTTTGAAACAACTTTCCAAAAAGCAATGAAGCTTCCTGGACTCAAAATCATCGATCTTATTTTTGATTATCCAAAAGATATCAAATAATCATTTCTCTTATGTCAAAAATCATATCCATCAATCCTTTTACTGAAGCAATAAATGCGAGTTTTGAAACCATCTCTCGTGAAGAACTCGATCAGAAAATTACTCTTGCACATGAGACATTTCTCTCATGGAAGGAAGTTCCAAAATCAAATAAAAAAGCCCTTTTTCTGAAACTTGCTGAAGTGATCGAATCACACCGAGAAGAGCTTACAGAACTCCAGACGAGAGAAATGGGAATGCTTTATTCAGCATCATTTGCAGGGCTCGGTTCGACGGGAAAGCTTATCAGCTGGTTTGCAGAGAATTTCGAGTCTCTTCTCGCGAATGTGATCGAGACCAACCATGGAACAACACATGAGTATCAGTATGATCCCCTCGGAGTGATCTATGGGATTGCTCCATGGAATTTCCCATTCAACCAAGTTCTTCGTGCGGCTATCCCGAATATCCTCGCAGGCAATACAGTTCTTTATAAACATGCTTCGAATACTCCACTTGCAGGGATCCGTATCGAGGAACTCTTTCTCGAAGCAGGGTTTCCAGTATGAGTGTACCAAAATATCATGATCCCAAGTTCCGAAAGTGAATATATTTTGTCTCGTTCTGAGGTTCGTGGGGTAAATCTTACGGGTTCTGAGTGAGCATGACGAGCAATCTGAGCTCTTGCTGGAAAGTATCTGAAACCTTCTGTTTTGGAACTCTGAGGCAATGATGTATTCCTCGTCGCTTCGACAACGAATATTGAATCTATAGCAAAGGAAGCTATGAAAGCTCGAATCTCGAATAATGGACAAAAATGTAATTCTTCGAAGCGATTTATCGTGATGGAACAGGATTATGAGAGATTTATCGAATATGCGAAAAAAGCCATGGAATCACTCGTAGTCGGCGATCCGATGCTTGCCTCGACAGATCTCTGACCACTTGCTCGTGCTGATCTCGTTGATGAGATCGATGCACAAGTTCAAAAGACTCTTTCTGAGTGAGCACGGCTTATTACTGGTGGCTTCAAGTGATTGTCATTGCGAGGAACGAAGCAATCCAGTGATACCAAATGATGCTTCTACGCTCCGACGATCCTGGCTGATATCACTCCAGAGATGACCTCATATAAAGAAGAAATTTTTGGTCCAGTCGCATCGGTGATTCGGACAAAAAATCTTGATGAAGCTATACTGATTGCTAACAATTCTGATTTTGGGCTTTGCGGATGTGTTTATGGTGATGATATTGAAGAGCTGAAGATGATAGCACGACGAATCGATACAGGTATGGTATTTTTAAATAAACCTTCAGCATCTCAGGCACATCTTCCATTCTGAGGAGTGAAGCTCTCTGGGTATGGAAAAGAAAATGGTCCAGAAGGACTCAAAGCATTCACCAATAAAAAAGTCATTGTGTATTAGAATAATGAGAATAATTCTCATTTCGATTTGATTTTCAGTAGAGTTTTCATATACTATCTACATGGTTTTTTTCGACCAAAATATTATCTTTTAATTATTACACATATGTCTTGCTGACACGATCATGAATACTATATCGAATCTGTAAAAATCGATACACCAGCCCCTGCTTTTGATCTTCCGGCATACGATCCCATTAAGGATGATACGACGAATATATCTCTTGAAGATATGCACGGGAAGTGGGCAGTACTTTTTTATTACCCAGCTGATTTTACTTTCGTTTGCCCTACTGAATTAAAAGATATGGCAGAGGCGAAATCAAAATTCGATGAGCTTGGTGTGACCGTCCTCGCGGCTTCTACCGATACCGTCTTCTCTCATCGTGCATGGGTGAAGCATGAAGGTCTCATGAAGAACTTTCCATATCTTATGCTCGCTGACCACAATACTGAGATCGCTGCAGCCTATAATATCCTCGATGAAAAAACAGGAATTGCTGGTCGTGGTACATTCATCATCGATCCTCATGGAGTCTGTCGTGGAATCGAAGTCACGAGTGGTCCACTTGGTCGTAATAGCGATGAGCTTATCCGCAAGATCGAAGCACTCCAGTTTATGGAAGCCAATCCTGGTACTGCTTGTCCTGCAAAATGGGCACTCGGATCAAAAACTCTTAAACCCTCTATCAAGATTGCTGGAGAGGTCGAAGCACAACTTCAATAATCTGTCTTTATCTCAGAAAAATCCCCTTTCAGTTATGAGAGGGGATTTTATTATGAAGTTATTTGCCTACAAATAGTAATAAATTTGCAAATAGCCGAAGTAGAAATAGAATCATTTTAATTATTATTAAATATTCAATATGTCTGATACAAATCCCATTGCTGATGTTGAAGCAAAAAAAGCTATCCCACAAACTAAGCCTGTTATAAAAAAGAAAGTAGTTAAGAAGAATAGTTTTGCTGTTTCTAAAATTGCAGAGAGTTCAATAAAAGAAGGGGTAAAAAAGTTTTCTAAAATTATAGAGATGGCAGTTAAGAGAAGTCTTAATGAATCAGATACAAGTAATATAATCAATGATTTATTGGGCGAAGTATTATGATATGATAAATTCTTTGATGTTACAACAGAGTATAAAATTAAGTGACAATATGCGGATTATGGAGTAAAGATTGATGATAAATTAACTTTTATCATTGAAGTGAAAGCAGTTTGAGTAAATCTTAATGATAATCATATATTTCAAGCAGCATCATATGCCTCTACTGAATGAGTCGAATGGGTTGTTTTAACTAATCTCAAAGAATGGAATGTGTATCATCTTTCATTTGGTTCAAGAATTGATCAAGAATTAGTTCTTACTTTAGACTTCATTGATGAAATAAAAAATGCAAAGTTTATGGAAAAGATGTCTTGTATCCATAAGGAGGGATTTAAAAAAGGATTTCTTAAAAATCTTTGGAATCAAAAAGTTGCAATGAGTGGAAATAATTTTAAGAAGGTTCTTACAAGTCAGCCTGTAATTAAAGTTATTCAAAAGGAGCTTTCCAAAGCAAGCGGTATAAAAATTGGTGAGAACGATATTTCAGAGATGTTAGCAGATTTATTTGAATGCAAAGTTTAATAAAAGAATTTTTATATTTTTTGACAAAATCATTCATTTCAATATTATCCAAGCACATTTTCGTATGAGTTTTTACGAATGCTCGTATTTTGTAGTATCAAAATACGACCTTTTCTCGTAAAGTAGCCGATGGAATTATGACCCAAACGCCCTCATATATAACCCCTTTTTCATGACCTCTACGACCCAACAGGACGACTACTATGCTCAGGTAAACAGCGCAACACATTCATGAAATGATGATAAAAAACCCCTTAAACTGAAGCTAAAGGCAGTTGTCAAAAAATCTATTGAAGAAGCATCTGAAGTGATTCCTGACGTACCAGTCGTTCAAGAGAGACCGAAGGCGCGACTCGTCGAGCGTGAACATGCGAGTTCTGGACTCATGAAGTCTGTCATGAAATCATGAGGAGAAGAGAGATGAGAAAGAAAAGATGATCGAAGAGAGGCGAAGACTTTTCCAAAGATTTCCTTTGCCAAGGCAGATCATAAGGTGAAAATCTTAGAGAATCGTCCAGTCATGCAAATACCAGATGAGGTTCCAAAGAGGAGGCCTATAGTAACTCCTGGTGCTCCTGTATCTGGAGGTCCAGCTCGTCTTCGAGATGACTCGAAACCGATGTTTCAGCGAAATATCGGTTTTATGACCCCATCGAAGGATGGAACTGCGAAGAAGTGAGGGAAAGGAAAAACAGCTAAAGAATATGCAGAGGATGCAAAACGTCGAGGGGTGAAAATTATAGGATGAGCGAGTGATGACGGGACATTTCGTCGAGGACAAAAGGTCGGAAAGAGGAAAGAGAAAGCCCTCGAAGATATGAAACAAGTACTCGTTGATCGTACTGGTCAAGAGGTGTCCGTACCTGATATGATCTCCGTGAAAGAGTTCTCAGATAAGATCGGAGTATCGGCTGCGAAAGTCATCGGAGAGCTCATGAAAAACTGAGTCCTCGTGAATCTCAATGCCCCTATCGACTATGATACTTGTTATCTTATCGGTGAAGCCTTCGGAATCAAGATCAATAAGGAAATCTCAGAAGAGGTCTCCGTCACAGATCTCATGGATGGGAACATCGCTGATCTTATCAAAGAAGATGATGTATCGAATCTGATTGGACGTTCACCGATCATCTCGATCATGGGACACGTCGATCATGGAAAGACATCGATCCTCGACTATATCCGCAAGACTTCGGTCGTATCAGGTGAAGCAGGAGGGATCACACAAAAGATCGGAGCCTATCAGGTCACGCGGGCAGACAAGCGTATCACCTTTCTTGATACTCCAGGACATGAGGCATTTTCTGTGATGCGTGCTCGTGGTGCGAAGCTCACTGATATCGCGATCATCGTGATCGCTGCAGATGAAGGGATGAAACCTCAGACTATCGAGTCGATCAATCATGCGAAAGCGGCGGAGATCCCTATGGTGATCGCCGTTAATAAGATGGATAAGCCAGGAGCGAATCTCGACCTTATCCGATGACAACTTGCAGAGCAATCACTCCAAGTCGAAGAATGGGGAGGAAGTACCGTGATGGTACCAGTATCTGCTCATACAGGACTGGGTATCGAAGATCTTCTGGATATGATACTCCTCCAAGCAGAGATGCTCGAACTGAAGGCCAATCCTGATCGTCCAGGTGTTGCAACTGTCATAGAAGCTCATCTCGATCAAAAACTTGGTTCTGTCGCGACGATCCTCGTAAATACAGGTACGATACGAAAAGGGGATACAATCGTCTGTGCAGGAGCATCTGGAAAAGTTCGAACCCTTAAAGACTACAAAGGAAGAAATATTGAAGCAGCACTTCCTGGAGTTCCTGTCCAAATCACAGGTCTCTCTGATGTAGTACAATGAGGAGACATCCTTCAGGTGGTATCGACGAGTGAGCTTGCGACGACTCGTGCGAAGGAATACACACTTGCAAAAAATAAAAAATCAATCCACGCCTTCGAGTGAGCATCACTCGGTATGCTCATGTCTCGACTCAAGTCTGGAGCACTCAAACAACTCAAGATCGTCCTTAAGACTGACTCAGGAGGATCACTCGAAGCACTCAAGTCTTCACTCGTGAAACTTTCTACTCCTGAGACACAAGTCGTATTCATCCATGCAGCAGTCGGAGAAGTGAATCAGTCTGATGTCATGATGGCTGGTACTTCCCAGGCACTCCTGATCGCCTATAATGTGTGACTCCTTCCCGCTGCGAAATCAGCATTAAGTCAATCAAAAATCGAATTCATCGATAAAAAAGTCATCTATCATGTCCTCGAAAAGGTCGAGTCTATCATCACTGGTATGATCGATATCCGCTATGAAGAACTCGAACTCGGCGCTTCTCTCGTGAAAGCGATATTCTATACCGGCAAAAATAACTCTATGATGATCGTGGGTATGGGAGTGACCTCTGGAAAGATCGAGACTCGTGCGAAGGTCCGAGTGATCCGCGCTGGATCCAAAGTCGGAAGTGGTGAAGTCGCCAATCTGAAACAAGGTCCACTCGATGTGAACGAGGTCGAAGAGGGCAATGACTGTGGTATCAACTTCAAGGGAGATGTCGCGATCATGGAAGGAGATATCCTCGAATTCTATAAGATGGTACAGAGAAAGTAATCTCGATCATTTAAAATCATCTCAAAAGAATTTTTATTTCTTTTGTTCAGGAACCCTCAATTTAAAGGTTCATTTTATTGGTGGAGGGAAAACCTCTCAAATTATTAAATTATTACCCTCTCTCTTAATTTTAGTTTGAGGTCATAGAGTTGAGCTATGTCCAGTATATGCATATCAGAGTCATACTACTCAGCCCGATTGCAT
>JAYWFD010000069.1:0-5335 GCA_043778965.1 Candidatus Altimarinota bacterium | reverse complement strand
TCATTACTGTTGCTGCTATATTCCTGATAATAGGAGTTCTCAAGCTTCTCTTTTCGGGAGGAGATGAAGAGTCTCAGAAAAAGTGGAAGAATAACATCATATGGGTT
This sequence comes from Candidatus Altimarinota bacterium, assembly GCA_043778965.1. Classification (GTDB taxonomy): domain Bacteria; phylum Patescibacteriota; class Gracilibacteria; order BD1-5; family UBA2023; genus JAGOMW01. The sequence goes on along the minus strand of JAYWFD010000069.1, from coordinate 5,228 downwards.
TCGGTCGGAGTATTCGTCATGCAGATATCGTACTCTCTTTGGAGTACTCTTTATCTAAAGAGCGGAAGTAACTCTTTCGATATCGATGGTCGTCTCGCCTGGACATTTTGGATCAATATATTCGAACCAATAGTCAATATCATGTTGCTTCTTGCGTCATTTGGTTTTATAGCAATGGCAATATACTCATTTTATACGATTATCACAGGAGGATGAGATGAAGAGAAGCTAAAAAAGTGAAAAAATATCATCATTTATGCAGTGATCGGCTTCATCCTTATACGTATACCCAAGCTTCTTATCACGGCTCTTTATGGCGAGCCATCAGCTGCCTGTAAGAATAATGTATGGATCGGTACTTGTGAAATCGGGGCAAAAAATCTCAGTGGGGGAATCAATATATTCGGGAAAATACTGGCGTATGTGAATGGTTTTCTTGCTCTTTTCGCGGTGGTTATGATTATTTATGCTGGTTGGCTTATATTTATCTCTTGAGGGGATGAAGAGAAGCTAAAAAAAGCGAAAAAAACCCTGCTTTTTATAGCACTTGGTATCATTTTACTCGTATGAAGTCAGGCAATATTTCGATTCTTTTTCCTTCAGGGATAAAAAAAGTCCAAGTTTTTGCATTTTCTTCCCGTTTTTAGTATAATGACCGTATGAGTATGTCGGAAGTCATTTTTATTATTGTTGCTGTCATGAGTATTGTCAGTGTTTTTTATTTTGTGACTCGTCGCAAGATAGCGCTGAAACGATCTCTCGATATGACATTCCTTCGAGTGATGATCGGGCGAAAAGATAGTGAGAAAGATGAAAAAAGTGATACAGTGAAAGACTTTCGAGAGCAAATATCGATCATGGAACAACTTCTTGCTAGTATGAAGTCACTCTATGTGAGTACGGCTATGGGTTGGCTCTTTGGTCAAGAATACCTCTCACTCGAATACGTAGCCCACCATCAGGAGATATATTTTTATCTTGTGGTTCCAAAACGAGCTAAACTTCTCGTAGAGAAACAAGTTCTTGGATTCTATCCAGATGCTTTTATCGAGGAAACAGATGAGGTCAATATATTCGAGTGACGAAATATCGTACGAGGTGAGATTATGAAACTAAAAAAGTCATACCAGTTCCCCATACGTACGTATCAGAAGCTCGAAACTGATCCGATGAATGGCATCCTCTCAGCACTGGGTAAACTGAGCGAAGAAGAGTCCTGAGTTGTACAGATTCTCATGCGTCCTGTCGATGATGACTGGCAAGAGAAAATCCGCAAACGTATCCGTAAAAGTGAGAAAAAAGGAGGATATCATATCTCATGGAATCCTCTTGAGTGGATCGGAGGGCTTCTGGATATATTGACCCATGATCCAGGTGATACGAAGCAAACCCCAGAATCAAATGATAAAGATGAAGAGCCTCTCGATGAAGAAGGTCTTATGAAAGAAAAAGTAAAGAAAACAGGCTATGCTGTGGTCGTACGTATACTTACGACGGGCAATGAAGAAGAACATGTACATGCTGAACTCCAAAATATCATTTCTTCTTTTTCTCAGTTCACCTCACCGACGTACAACCGATTTAAGCCAGTAAAGCGAAAATCCCTTTCTCTTTTAATAAATCATTATATATTTCGTCAGTTTGCTTGGTGGCAAAATACTGACATTATGAATAGCGAAGAACTTGCCACACTCTTTCACTTCCCACATAATAAGTATAACAAACAACCAGAGATTCGTTGGCAGAGATTTAAACTTATCAAAGCCCCGACAAATATCCCGAAAGAAGGTCTCTATATCGGAGATAATATATTTCGAGGAGAAAAAAAACCAATTTTCATAAAAAATGAAGATAGATTCCGACATTTTTATGTTATAGGGCAGACGGGTACAGGTAAATCCTCTATCCTCTCGACTATGGCCCGTCAGGATGTGCGAAATGGTCGGTGACTTGCTATGCTTGATCCACATGGTGATCTTGCTAAGGAGCTTGTGGGATATATACCTCGTGAACGTGCCGATGATCTTGTATATTTCGATCCTGGAGATCTCTCTCGTCCTATGGGGCTCAATATGCTTGAGGCAGCCAATGAAGATGAGAAACAGATGGTCGTCGCTGATTCGACCAATATTATGATCAAGCTTTTCGGAAGTGAGATATTTGGCCCTCGTATCCAAGACTACTTTCGCAATGGTTGCCTCACACTCATGGACTATCCTCAGGGGGGTGCTATCACTGATTTGATTAGATTATTTACTGATGATAATTTTCAGAGAGAGCGTCGCACTACGCTCAAAAATGCAGTCGTCCGAGCTTGGTGGGATTATACGTATGCAAAGATGGGAGATCGTGAAAAGGGGGAGATCATCCCATATTTTGCAGCCAAATTCTGACAATTCATCACGAATACGATGATGAGAAACATCGTCGGTCAGACAAAATCAGCATTCGATATCGGTGAGATCATGAACAATGAAAAACTTCTTCTTGTCTCTCTCTCGAAGGGTATCATCGGTGATCTCAATTCGACTCTTCTCGGTCTTATTCTTGTCTCAAAGATCCAGATTGCAGCCCTTCGCAGGCAAAGTATGGCAAAAGAAGACCGAAAAGATTTTTTTCTCTATATCGATGAATTCCAAAACTATGTCACAGACTCGATAGAATCTATCCTTTCCGAAGCTCGTAAATACCGACTCGGACTTATTATCGCCCATCAGTATCTCTGACAGCTCGAAAAATCAGATGCACTGACAAAATCAAGCCTGAATCTTAAGTGAGCGATATTTGGTAACGTGGGAACGGTGATGAGCTATAAGCTTGGTGCAGAAGATGCAGAATTCATGGCAAAGCAATTTGCTCCTGCCTACTCTGATCAAGATTTTGTGAATATGGATAAGTTCAAAGCAGCACTTAAGCTCTCTGTCGATAGTCAGCCGACTCCAGGGTTTTCTCTTGCTCCACCGAACCCCTTTGCAGAAATGCCAGATGCGAAAATCTGAGCCGCTCTGAAGGAGCTTTCTCGTCTCAAATATGGTCGTGAGAGGGAATTCGTGGAGAAGGAAATCATATATCGTATCGGAGCTGTATAATCTTATGAAAAAAACCATTCTTTCCATCTTGATTCTCTCTTGATTCCTCTACGGATCGATGTCTGTAGTATTTTCTGCTCCTCTTCCGACATGCGATAAGAAGCTCTTTTCTTGTTACCAGGAATTTGCGAAAAGCTGTAAAAATGCTACATATCCTTGGATGAAATATCCAGATCTTGGAAAGACTTCCAAGTGTGAATATGGCGAGTTTACACCATCTTGAATCAATTCGATGATTAGCTGTATGGAATCATCGGAAAATACAGGGAATAGCACATGATACAAGGAATGAGTGACTCTTGCTCAGATAGGGAGTTTCGGAGGATTTCGAGTTGCCGAAGTCAGTCGCAAACTGTATAGAAAAAATATGAATGCTATCTTTTCTTGTACGGTCATCGCTACACGAAAAGATAAACTGGAGAAACTTGGATCTATAATAAAAGGGAAAAGTGGAGCAAGTGAGATAGAGAGAAGTCTCGAAAAAGAAAAAAAGCGATATGAACTTCTTATGACAAAGATGAATTGTAATCAAAATATGACATCAAAAGGGGATGATAAGATCATAGATAGACTTGCCAGTAGTGCTATGATCGAGTATTGTAATTATACGTATTATCTTGATTATTTGGATGAAAATATAAAGAGCAACTTCGCACAATCACTAACGATAGACGCTAATATCGGAAGCCAATCTGGCACAAACATTGCTACTACCACCGATCAGGCAAGATCTGTGTTCGCGTCTTATGGTAATATACTCGAATCAGAAAGATCTCGTGCGAATAGTACCGTACCGAAGGCTATAATGGCATTCCAGGAAATGGATCGTACTTATATCACGCATCTTCTTCTTGTGATCATTTATGATGATTATTTAAAACTACGAGATAATCTTAATACATACATGAGTATCGTATCTCAGACATTTGAAAAAGCGTATAATGCACAAGATGCAAATAAAAGATAGCTTCTCTTCTAAAAGCTAAAAAATCCTCTCATTTTGAGAGGATTTTTTATTATTTTCCGAGTTCTTCAGTCTTTTTTTGGCGAGCATAGAACTTATCCATAGTGCTTGTCTTGAGAAGTGTTTTCTTTCCTGTGTAGAACGGATGACACTTAGAGCAAGTTTCTACACGGATCTCATCACCTTTTATAGTACTTCCTGTCTCGAATGTGTGTCCACATGAACAGATAGTTTTTACCATCTTCCAGGCTGGATGTATATTTTTTTTCATAAAAAATAGGGGTAAAGAGTATATGCAGGTCGCTCATACCACTAAGGTGGAAGATACGATGTGCCTCTTGCTTTTTTTGTATCGGCAAAAAACAAAACCGAAGAGATGATATTCTCAGAGAAAATATGAAACTTTCTTTTTGCTTCGTCTTTCTTCCCCGAAACTACTATACCTATAATGGTGCCCAGGAAGAGACTTGAACTCTTACACCGTACGGCAACGGCTTCTAAGACCGTCGTGTCTACCAATTCCACCACCTGGGCAGATATTCAGATCAAGATATTAATGTTATTTATATCTACAAAATTCACCAACTGACTATGAATACTATCTAGAATAATATGAATATCCTTCTTAACCGAACAGAAGTATATTTTTTTAAAGTAAAAATGCAAATCTATCTAATAGATTGTACAAGTATATTTAATAATGAATATTGACTTTAGTATATTTATAAATATAATTCATAATTATGAACCATCTTAAAAAATCCATTTTGCCTAGAAACAGAAAGTGGATGTCCATATCTAAATTTCATTCTCCTATTGACTGAGTAAATCCGGAAGAGTGGGCATCTTACTCTGAGGAAAAAAATGAGAGGTTATTTCTGATACTATTGAGTATATAAAATCCCATGTAGCCCCTCGAATTCTAGCTTTACTCTTTCATGATTTTACCTTTACTCTTTCATGATTTTACCTTAGTATAGTATTTTAACTTAATCAACACCATTTCTCTCTGCGCATAAACTCATCAAGTATTTGGTAGAAGATATCGAATGAGGAGTTATGTTTTCTGACATAAAGCTTCAGAAGTGCCCAATAGTTTTCTATAGGATTCAAATCAGGAGAATACGGGGGGAGGAAGAGGAGCGTAGCTCCTCTTTTTTCTATGAGTTCTTGAG
>JAYWFD010000068.1:0-5343 GCA_043778965.1 Candidatus Altimarinota bacterium | reverse complement strand
CATATCTTCACCATTGTCTTCTATCGATCAGAGATTGACGCCATTCATACTTTGAGCAATTTGGGCATAGATAATAGACGGAGAGATTCCTGTAGTGGCTATGAGATCTTTTTTAAGCTTAAATATGAATTGCCCCGGCGTATCATTTGAAGATCGACCGACATTTTTAGTTCAAGAAATTGTCTTAAGTTTTGCCTCGAAATCTTTGGATACCTTGATCAAGAGAGCAAGCTTTTCTGGATCATCTACAGTCAGCTTCAGCCCTATAGCTTTGGATCCTGGAGGTCCATTTTTAAGTACTTCACTCACTACTTTATAGCCCTTCTGTTCGAATACAGAAAGTTTTTCTAGGAGGATTTTCTCTAGAGTGAATACATCTCTTTGTTTATTTTTCTTACGTACATCTCGTTTTGTGAGTTGCACCGCAGCATTTATGTTATTATCTTTTATGGAAATATTTGTATATTTTATTTCAGGGTATCCGACAAATATATCCTCTATTCCTTGTATATCCTTTGATGTAATATCTGTTTTCTGTCATACTGGTCCTGTAATACTGAAACTCGTATACGCGTTGTCATCTGTAGGAAAAATATTGAACCCTACAAGAGGGGCAAGGAATATAAAACTCAATATCAACAGTATAACTGGCACAAAAATAGATAATCTTCTCAGATACGTATGTTCGAGAAAATTACGAAGCACCTTCTTATACCATTCGGTGACTGAATGTATCACTCGAATACGAAGTGGTATATGACCATCTCCTATGCGAGATTTTCCTTCTTGCTCAAGAAGAAGAAGCTCTCTCTCTTCGTCAGTCGCATACTCAGTTGCATGTGGATTATCGATATATTCATCTTTCCTCCTTACGAATAGAAGGTAGAGAGCACTATTGACCGTGAGAGCAAGTACAAGTCCTGTAGCGAGAACACCAAATATCGTGATCGGTATATATGCGAGGAATTTTCCGAGGATTCCAGGGAGAGTCATCATAGGAATAAATACGACGATCGTCGTCATCACTCAAGATATGATCGGTACGGCATACTCGCGAAGAGCAAGCATGATGGCAGATTGCGGATCATATCCGACACGGATCTTCGCACTTGCCGCCTGCACGATGACAACGATCGTATCGACCGCGATACCAAAAGAGAGGATCAAAGAAAAATTCGTCAGGAAATTCATCGTATACCCAAGGGAGTATAATAGTATGAATGTAGAAAGGAATGCAAGTGGTAACGTAATAGAAGCAAATAATGAATCTCGAAAACCGACAAAAAGGTACATCGCTATAAACACAAGTATAAGTGTCGTTATGGCTTCTTTCGCAAGCTCTGCATAGTCATCGCGAATGTTATCCGCGAGATCTATAGCATATACTGTTCAGTAATCTTGATATTCAGGTTTTTTAAGATAATCCTCCACCACTTTCTTTGCGGCATCACTCGATACAAAGATATTTGCACTCTCTGTTTTATTGACTGTCATGCCCACATAAGGAAGACTATTAGAAACTCTATTCGACTCACCACTGACTATAGTGCGAGGATCTTTCTCTCCTCCAAGTACAAGGATATTTTTCCCATCATTTTTATATTTTCGCTCGATAGTTGCGATCTCTCCGAGGGTGGTACTTCCTCATTTTGGTAAAGCAATAGGAGTTTTAAGGAAATCGAAACTTTCACGATTTTTCCCTTCGATACGAAAATCGTATTTCTTCTCCCCTACAGCAAAATTGCCAACTGGTTGGTCTCGGTTATATGACTGGACTATGCCAGCAATATTCGAAAGGGTGAGTCCAATATTCGCAAGTTTTTCTTCTGGGATAACTATATGTACTTCATATGATGAATCATTTCCCCCATTGGCATCGATAGGTCTCCCAGCTCATCATGCAGCAAGATCGACTTTATTGATCCCGGGGACATTTTCTATGGCTTGCTGAAGAGTTATAGCCCGATCAAAGAGGAGAGCTTTGGTCGTTTTTGGATCCTTTGAATAGAGAAATATCGAAAACGAGCGACTCGTATCTGTCTCTATTTCCGTAATTACAGGAGTTTTGGCATCTGCAGGAAGACTTGTCCGTCATACTGCGCTTCGAACATCTGAGAGGACATCTTTGGTATTTGCATTCGTCTTAAGTGTAAGTGAGACGCTTGAGAAACCAAGTGCTGAAGTGGAATTGATCTTATCGATTCACTTGATATCTTTTACTTGTTTATATATCTTATCTGTCACAAGTGCATCCATATCGATCGGATTTGTGCCTACATAGCTCGTAGATATAGATATGATCCCGAGTTTCACTGCTGGACTTGATTCTTTAGGAATATTGATTGCTGCGACGCTTCCCATGATTATTATCGTAATAACGATAAGATAAGATATACGAAATTGACGTACCCAAAATCATAAAAATCAAGTAGTAAATTTCTCTCTGAGCTCTAAAATACGTGAAGGTGATGCCATAAATAGTAAGTTTTTCAGGATTATGCAAAAAAATAGAAATGTTTTACTTCTTTATTTTTTCAAGATAAAATTTCTCTGGATCAAAATTCGATATATCTGAAAGGATAATCTCACCTTTGGGATCAAGAGTATCTTCTATATATACACCGTCACCAATAATTTTTCAGAGGCGGATACTCTTATATATGATAGTATTTCCACTACCGAGAAGACTGATCTCGCCCTCTTGTTCACTGATGATTTTTACGGATTTCAAAGGAAGGACTATCTTTTGAACAAGACTTACACCTGAGATTTCCCTCGATGCCTCAAAAGTGAGACTTACAGCACTTCCTATAAGCCCAGTAGCATCTGGAACACTAATACGTGTTGAATAGAGAAGATTCGATCCAGCTGCGCGAGATATAGCTACTATAGTACCTGTGAACGCTTTTTTATCTACCTGAACACGTACAGCATCACCGATTCCCAATGACTCAACGACATCGGACTCTAGGTCAGTAAGTATCTCAGGAGTATTAGATACAACTTCTAATACTGGACTTCCTGGATTAACTCTTTGTCCTAGGGTCGCTATGACTTTCGATACACTTCCATCAAATGGTGCAACTACAGCAAGTTTTGAATATTCTCTCTGTGCCTGCTCAAGAGAGAGGACTCATGATTGACGTGTAGCTCCGAGCTGGATGAGCGTAGTAGTCCGAGCTTTCATAGCTGTATCTCGAGCATTCTCTGCTTGCTTCATACTCAGCTTTGCACCAGCGATACGGTCCTTCAGATCGATGATCGTACTATTATAAAGTAGACGTGCGTCTGAAGATGTTTGTATGAGAGCTTCTTCTTCAGGGGTAAGCTTTCGATCGATACTCTCGACTGCCACCTTTGTGGCAAGTTCATTTAGTTTATAATTTTTGAGGAATGTAAGTGTTTGGATTTTCCATTGACTAAATCATGCATTATTCCCATTCGCAGCTGCGCGAAAACCATTGAATTGTGCAAGCCACGATGCATTTCTCTCCATAGTGAGTTCGCCTGTAATGACGTTATTTTGGATCATATATATCATATCATCGAGGTGTTTCTGCAGGAGAGTATATCCAAGTTCTATATTTTCTATATCGGATTTTGCAGTCTCTGGGGTCAAAGTCTTAAGCTTTTGGGCTCGGATTTGTCCAAGCTGAGCAAGAGCACGACCATAGGAATTATCACTCGTATATTTCAAATTTCCTACCCGTGCACCAAGTTGACTCTCGAATCCATCATTTATATACTCATTATTACTCGAAAGGCCAAGTATCCTATCTGACTCAAATACTACTTGATCAAGATTTTTGTCTATATCAGCAAGATATGTCTTATAGCTTGCATCGAGATTATCAAGAGTCTTTTGATTCGAGTTCACTATGGTATCGTATGATAGGGTTGTCTTAGCAACCAACGTATCATAAGCTCTCTTTGCTTGATCGTATGCCACCTGACTATCGAATATTGCCCTATCAAGATTGAGCTTGGTTGATTCTATGCTTGCATCCTGTATAGAGACGCTATTTTGAGCTTGTGCAACACGTATATCATAAGAATTGACAGTATCTCGGAGGGATAGAAGTCGAGTTCCTCTTCTTATTTTTGATCACTCCTTTACAGAAATACTCGATACTTCTCCGACTGATTCTGCTGTCAGTACAAGTGAAGATCATGCCGTGAGTCGTGCAGATTTCTCGATAAAATATGCCTCTCTTTTCTTTCCAATAATCTGAGTTTCTATAGAAAATGATTTTTTTTCTACTCGTTGAATTATTCGATCTATAGTCGTACTACAACCTGATAGAATAAAAAAGGAAAGGAGAATACTTGAAGTCAGTTTTTTCATACATACTGTTTTAAACAAAAATAAAACCTATTAAGGTCAATCGGCTAAAGAGGGATCTACTATTAAAGATTGCACTCAGATTTAAGCAGCTCTATAAAGTCTTCCATATCTTCTGCCTTAATAAATCATACAAATCTTCCATATTTCGTTATAGTAATGAGGGTATCTCATTCGACTATTTCGAGCATATCACGGACGTCTTTTGGTATGACGATCTGGCCCTTGGTACCTACAGTGACAGATCCATGCATCTTGACTCCTGTGTCGATAGATTGAGATTCTTTTTTCTTTCAGAACATAAGTATAACAAGTTAGAAAAGTAATACATTTCCAATTATAAGAAAAAATTACCACAAATCAAGTTGATTTTTTTTAAAAAAAACTATAATTATATTCATATACATAAAGCGAATAAACAGCTATCTGATATATCCGTCTTAATTATTTCTTTTATCATCTATATTACTCCTTTTATTAAAAATAATATGTTTACTTTTTTAAAACGAATCTCTCTATTTCTCATGACTAATCTTGCTGTCATATGACTCCTCGGAATCGTGATGATGGTTATACAGTTATTTTTTCCAAATTTTCTCAGTCAATTTGGAGATATGGGTGGTATCTTAATCTATGCTATAGTATTTGGATTCGGAGGAGCGATCATCTCTCTTTTTCTCTCTCGATGGCAAGCAAAAAAAGCTTATAATATAGTACTTCTTGAAGGATCCTCACTTCATACAGAAGATAAAAAACTCCAACTTGTCTATGAGACCGTCGAACGCATAGCAACAACCAATAATATCACCATGCCTGAAGTCGGATACTATGAATCTCCTGAACCCAATGCCTTTGCTACTGGAGCAACCAAAAATAGTGCTCTGGTAGCAGTATCAACTGGACTCCTAAATAACATGAAAGACTCTGAAATTGCTGGAGTTATCTGACATGAGATGGCTCATATCCTCAATGGTGATATGGTCACACTGACACTCATAACG
>JAYWFD010000067.1:0-14322 GCA_043778965.1 Candidatus Altimarinota bacterium | reverse complement strand
ATCTTCTCGATTATCCTCATTTCTCCATTACATTTTATGCAGAATGGGTGCCTTTTCGGCTGAGTATTTTCATAAAATTCATCTCTTTCTTTATCACTATCAATCCATTCCTTGATAGTAGTATCTCTATCTATAGCAAGTTGTCCCTTCTCAAAGTAGAGCATCAATGTTCTTACACACTCATCCATAGCACGAATGCTCTTTTCATCTTCACCTTCTTTCATTTCTGAGAGCGATTTTTGAAGTGTACTATCTAGACTTCTCTCAGTCATACGACAATGCATGACAACCATTCTATCGTATCGATTCTCATAATGTTCCCGATCCTTTAGGTATGGAGTGTAGGACATATATTGGAAGTTAATATATAAGCAGGGCGAACTTGATCGACTTTGATTTTTTATGGAAAATATATACAATTCTTCATAATTTACCATATCGTGAAATATATTTACGAATAATATTTAGTTTCATAACTTTCTTTTCTTATGACAAAGGTTACAAAAAAATCTCTCATGATAGAGGCTCTAGATAAGTACACTTCCAAGCAGATAGAAAAAGCGGAGTATTGTGAAGTGAACGTAGTCGATAAAAACGGAACCCCACTTACATGATGAAAGTTTCATCTCAGAACAAAAGATAAGCTTTCGAAATATGAAAGAATACTCAAAACTATCAGAAGCATGCTTCACAATACAGCTCCAAATGAAAGCAATAAAAGACCGATGGTGGATACAAGTAGTGAAAATATTCAGTCAATTTCTATTAAGCTAAAATAATCCCCTCTATCTAGTGTCATAATATTTTAGCCCAAATTTAATAAATGTATATTACTCGAATCTACATAGAGAACTTTAGAAGTATTCAAAAAATTGATATCACTCCTAATCAATGACTAAATGCCTTTATCGGTGAAAATAGTACTTGAAAAAGTAATATTTTTAAAGCAATGGATTGGTTATTAGGAAAAACATATCCTACGTTTAATCAAACTACGAAGCAGGATCACTTTATGTGAGATGAAGAAAATAATAAAATTAGAATTATTCTTGAATTTTCTGACTGAATAACTTTTGACTTAAATGAAAACGATAACTTTAAATTTCGTATTTCTGGGAAAGATTGAAGAGACATAAAAACAAATGATGAAACTAGAAAAAGATATTGTAGCGCTTATCTTGATACAAAAAGAGAAATAAATAACTATATGCCGTCTAATAAATGGAGTTTATTATGAAGAATTTTGCAAGAAGTGAATAGTAAATTCTGTCAGGAAAAAGCAACAATAAATGGGGAAGAAAAACATAAAAAGGACTTTTTGAAGGATTATTTGTGAAGCATAAAAACAAAGTTACTATTTTCTGTAAAAGATGAAAATGAGGTTAATATAATGGAAAAACTTACTCATATTTTACAAAAAGAAACTGCCGAGCAACTCAACAGAAAGGAAGAAGAATTTTTTGTGGATTTTAATCTTTATGATCCTTGGAATTTCTACAGAACATTACAAATCCTAGTAAAAGAAGAAAATGGCTTACAATTTCAAGCATCTGACTTATGAATGTGAGTACAGGCATCCATTTCAATAGCGATATTAAAAGCATACTCTGAATTAAACTTGAGTAATAATAGCCCAATATTTATAGATGAACCAGAGCTTTATCTACACCCTCAAGCCCAGAGAAATTTTTATAAAATCCTTAGGAGTATTGCAGAGAAAACCGAACTGAATACGCAGACTTGAGAGTATGTCTTTATTGGAACACAAATTTTCTACACTACTCATTCTCCAGATTTTCTAAATGCATGAAACTTTAATGAAATCTTTTTGGTTAGAAAAGATAAAGAAAAGTGAACATATATTAAGAATGCAAAAATAAAGGAATTTTTAGAAGATTTGAAAGTTCGTAATAATATTGACTCAAATGAATTGGATTTTCTCTTACGTATGCAGAATGCATATTTCGAGACTGGAGATTCTCAAAAAGCAAATGAGTGATTTTTTGCCAGAAAAATTATTCTTGTAGAATGACAATCAGAAACTCTCATATTGCCATATTTGTTTAATTTGGCTTGATTCGATTATATAAAAGAATGAATTACAATTGTTAGGTGTTGAAGTAAGGATTGTATTGATATCTTCTATCGATTATATAACGAACTATGAATTCCCTGTTATGTTATTTTTGATTGAGATAAACAACATATTTGAACTGAAGCAGAAGCAAAAACTATTCAGAAGAATAAGTGTTTATTTCAAATCATAGATAATCAGTTTCTATGAGATTTTCCTGATGGTATGGCAAAGTCAGATTATCTATGATTTGAAGAGAGAATAGAAGATAATCTTTGAATTGGCGAAGTTTGAGAGGGTATAAAAGCTCTAAATCTTTTTAGAAGAGTAAAAGAGAAAATTACTAAACAAGCAGATCTTCCTATTTGGGTAAATGAAATGATTGAAAAAATAAAATCCCTTCCACAAGAAGATGTAAAAAGTGTTCTTAAACTGATGAATCATGATTCTAATTAAATCTTGAAACCCCGAATTTTTATCAGTTCCATGAATAATTATATTATAGCCTCTCCCATCCCTCCATCCCATCAACGGAATACTCATTAGAAATGGTTTTATAAAAGGCTATATTTTCTTCACCATTGTATCTTACGAATCCTCAAATAAGATTTAGTCCATTCTGATTATGCTTATTAATATACTCAGCGAGTGCGATGTGCTTATTTCGTCATTCATCAAGGGTAAATCATTCTTTTGGATCGAATATACCCATAGTTCCATTCTTATAAACAACGATAAAATCAGGAAAGAAGTTCTGAGTCTCCTCATTTTCAGCCTTATATGTTATAGAAAAAAATTGTTCTGATTTTACACCGTTTCTATACCACCAATTTATATTCTCATTCTTCTCAAGGTATTCTTCTATAAACTTCTTTTCTCCTTTTGAGAGAGGAATAGTATAGAATGGATCAATAATAGATTTTTGATATGTTCCTTCTATAGAATTCTCTGGAAATGCGGTAATTGTAGGAACTTCCCAAAGACGTTTAGTGATCTCATTTTTCCTCTTTGATTCAACTTCTATTCTACGGACTGGTAGGTATTTTTCTTTTGCTTGAGTCAGAATATCCATAAATAAATCCTTATTTGTGAGTATAAGACATTGGAAGTAATATCTTGAATATCCACGACCAAAAATATATTCCTCAAGAGTGATATAGAGTGCTTCGATAATTGCTTTATAGGATCGGGCAATATTCGTAAACTGAGGGCGAACTTGTTCACGACAGAAAGCATCAAAAGCAAGCTTCACGAGTTCTTCTTCAGTCTTTGTTTCGATAGTAGTATTGGAATATATCGCCTCTCCTGTTCTATAATCAATATCAACGAGAATACGACCATCTACGATTAGATTATTTCTAATCATCACATCATCGGTTTTCGTTCATTTTTCTCTGAGTTTCTGAAGATTGGAATCCAGAATTGATTCTTTACTTCAACCAATTGAATTAAGAAAGGTATCGGTAAGAATTCCATAAAAAGAGTATCCAAGATCATTGTATTCCGTTCTCCTGAGATATTCACTCGGAAGCTGTATGTCCATATAATCATCCCTTCTCTTCGCAAACTTATCCTTGATAAGATTCTTTGCGAGTTCGTGAATTCCTATATTTGCTCGTTCGAGATCAGTATAGACATAGGCGGTATTGAGACTATTTTCTTCATAGTGCTTGAGTTCTGGCATTCTGAGTATTCGTCAAACAGTCTGAATCTCAAAAGTTACTGATCCAATCTCACGAAACATAACAAGAATCTGAGCACGAGGACAGTCCCACCCTGTGGCAATTGCTTGTTTGAATATAAGAACTTCCACAGGACTATCATATTTCTCTATATCTTCGAGGTTCTGTTTGTCTTCTGAAAGCCAAATAGCGAGCTTCTTATTAGCAAAACTAATACCAAATTCTCTATCAAGAAGCTGTATAGTCCGAGCAAGCTTCGTTTTATCGAGTTCTGTAGTTGATTTTGATTCACTTGGAAGTTGTATGAGTACAAGTGGTCGAACTGGTGATCCGATAGATTCATATGTACTTTTGAGCTCAAATGACTTTTTCAATGCCTCATCAATGACAAATTTATCTGTCTCAGCTATATTTTGAACATCGGATAATCCTGGATTGATAACTACTTCTTTCTTTATCATTCCTGCCTCGATCACCTCCTCGATCTTTGTCTCAATTTTTGTATCATAATCAGCACTATCTGGAGTTGCTGAAACTTCAATTTGAATTTTTGGTTTTATATAATTCATTATGAGTTCTTGGGCCTTTGGAGTAGAGAGTGACCTGTGGCTCTCATCAACTATGAGAATAATCCCTCTTTCTGCATTATGAGTATTTGAGAGATAGGTAGGTAGATTTTCATCTCTTTCATTCTCCTTCATAGCGAGCACTTTCCAATCTCCAGTTGCTCGATCTACAGATTTTATAGATTCCCAATTAATAAAGAGTATCTCATTCTTTTTGAGTTCTCTATCAGCAATATCTGAAAGTTCAGAAAAATGAAGTGCCGATCCTGCAAGGTTTTTCTCAAAGCTCTTCTTTGATTGACGGGAAAGGTCATTTACTGAGATCCATACAAAGGCATATTCTTGGTTCATAGGAGTATCTGCAAGTCTTCTCAGGTACTCTTGCATCATTACAGTTTTTCAGCTACCAGTAGGAGCCTTAAATACGATAGACTTTGATCCACTTTCAGATACAAGCCTGAGAGTAGTTGAGATGAGTTCTTGGACTCGTTTTTCTTGGTAATTTTTGAGAAGCATAGATGATAATGATTAGAATCCAAAGAGCTTTTTATATGTTTCAAGCACTTCGTCTGGAATTGTTTCGATACGAATGCGATCTGAAAGATGAGCAAGTTCTTCCTCAAAAATCTCTCATCACATCGAAAAGATATACACGACTATTTCTTTATGAGTTGGAACATTTGCATTCTGAAGTATATCTTCTTTTTCTCTTAGGAACTCAAACCACTTTTTGAATGTCTCAATCTCATATGGATGATACATTACAACCATAAGTTTTTCTGTATTCTGGAATGCTCTAAAATATTCACTTTCTAACTCCCATCCTGCCTTTGATCCATTTTTTGATAATGGAAAATGGAGAAATGTATTCTCTCGTATCTGAAGCATCTCTGAACATCGTCCCATAAATTTCCCTCTGAGATCATCGATTGATTTATCTACCCCTATAAAATCAGTCCGATAATACCTCACATTAGCAGGAATATCCTCGACATCAGCATATCCACTAATAACATTACTAATACGAGGGTATGTCACTTCTTCTGCTATATTGTTCTCATTGTTGGTACACAGTATAAATTGCCTATTTCATCCATCTTCTTTGTTGAGCTCAAGAACAGCGTGTCAAGTAGTGCCAGATCAAGCGAAGAAATCGAGGATAACAGCATCTTTTCATCAATTGAGACGAAAACAACGCTTGAGTAATTCAACGCTTTTGGGATAATCAAAAGGTGCATTTCAAAATATCTGTCTTAGTACTTCTTTTCCATTTTCATTATTTATTGATCAATCAAGCCAGATAGATTTTTCTTTTGTAGTTGCAGTAACTCAATCCTCGCTTACCATCCTATCTTTTCTGAATACACGCCAAGCACCTGTACTTGCTTGTTTTCAAACCAAATCCATAAACTGATTTTCCACCTTATCCTTAGACCAAGTCCAGCAACCATCTTCATTCTTTGAATTACGAGGAAAAGTTTCAGTATATCAGCTTATTGCCTCTATACTAACTTGTCCAGCAGGTCAGATATATAGTGGATAAAATAAGTTTGGACGATTTTTCCGATTAAAAACTGGATTACGATTTCTCAATTCTAAAAGGCGATATTTCCCATTTTGATCTTCAAGTTTATATTCACCAAGCTTCTCTTCAGATTTCTCTATTTCTACTATCTGAGCAGTATCAAATCATTTTGCATAAACAAGTATATATTCATGAGTTTTTGCAAAATGTTTATCGAGTGTTCTTCCTCGGGGATTCAACTGAACTATAAGATTAGCCAAGAATTGTTTTTCTCAGAAAATTTCATCGCAAAGTAGTTTCAATTGAGTATGTTCATTATCATCTATGCTCATAAATATCACTCCTGTACTCTTGAGTAGTTTTTTTGCTATCTCAAGGCGTTTCGCAACAAAAGAAAGCCATTTTGAATGACGAAAACTATCCTCCCTATCTATGAATGTATCATTATATATAAAATCTTTATTGCCAGTATTGTATGGCGGATCTATATAGATTACATCTATTTTTTTCTCGTGTGTATAGGCAAGAACTGATAATGCATGATAATTATCTCCTTCAATCAAAATATGAGTCAAATCCTCTCATCATTCAGTGATTCTTTTTGAATTATCTTCTACTAGTATTGGAAGCTCATTTTTACATTTTTCTATAATATCTTCTGGCTTATCTTCCCAAACGAGCCCATACCGTTTTTGTTTTTTGGTTTGTTGGAGTTCAGTTTCGAGTTCCTTGATTCTGGCAAGGAGTTCTTGTTCTTTGGGCATAATAAAAGGTATTTACAAAGGTAAATACCAAAATCGTCGACTCTGGCGAAACAAAAAGGGAGGATTGGTCCCCGTTGATTCGCCAGAATCTTACTCATTTAGTGCCATAAGCAACAAAAGGAGGTGAGGATACAATCCTCCCTTCTAACCGCTTATGGGCAACTAAAAAAGTAAGTTAAATAAATAAGATTCTGGCTTCAGGAATATACTTAGAAACACTATTTTATCAAGTTTATATCTCGTTCATAAAAAAATACTTGCATTTATTTCGTATTGTATACAATAAATGTATAAATCGTATTATTTTTTTATACAAGTATGATAAAACCAAAAGAGAAAGAAGTACTTGATATTATTCGAACACATATAAGGCAGAGTCATTCAGCCCCGTCTATTCGTTTCATTCAAGAAGAACTTTGATACGCATCTCCTCGATCAATTCAATTACTCGTTAATAGTCTCATAGAAAAATGATACCTTAAGAAAGAAAATTGAAGTATATTTCTTTGAGGACTCCAGACTATTGGACAGACAACAATAGATGTCCCGTTAATATGAACTGTTGCTTGTTGAACTCCTATTTTTGCTGAAGAAAATATAGAAGCAAAAATTCCAGTCTCTACACAAGTAGCGTCAGCTCCTTATAAATATTTCTTTCTTCGAGCAAAGTGAGATTCAATGAATGAAGAAAATATTCATGACCGAGATTTGATACTTGTTCGAGAACAAAATACGGCAAGAGATTGAGAAATCGTAGTTGCACTTATAGATGATGAGGCTACTATAAAAGAAATAAAATATCTCTGAGATAGTATTGCTCTTGTTCCACATTCTGATAACCCAAAACATAAACCAATAATTCTGCAGGAAGATTTTTTGATTCAGTGAGTCTTCGTGAAATCATTTCCAAGTTCTATTTTTTAATTTTTACACACTATGATAAATCAAGTATGGGTTTCTCCAAATGGCGAAGACGGATGGAAGGTACATTCACCTTGAGCAAAACGTGATTCTGCTCACGCAGACACAAAAGCTCAAGCTATTGATCGAGCTCGAGAAATAGCTCAGAATAAATGAGCTGAACTCAAAATTCAAAATAAGGATAGCAAAATAAGTAACTCTAACTCTTATGGAAAAGATCCTTTTCCGCCAAGAGGTTAACTTCTAAACTATGACTAGCACTTTTCGACAAGCATTTATCAATATTTCATGAGGATGACAAAACTCTTTTGGTGGGGGATGATTTTCTCAACCACCTTCCATGCCATCATGAGAGAGATTTGCATGACATTCTCCTATGCCCATTTACACGAAAATACCTTCTCAACTCCCGACTATACCTTCATGCCCAATTGAGACTACTTCATTGAGAGCATGAGATGATTATCAAGGAAATGGAATTACTACTATTGGTCACCTTCGAGCTGAAGCTTCAAAATTTATTGCAGAAAAATACCAAAATCATAGTCCTGAAGAGAAACAAAATCTGATTGATGCAAGTATAGCCTTCCATACCCAAGAAATTGAGAATAATCTTGATCACAAGCGAGGACTTGCAAAACTAGCATTACCCCTTCCAGAATGAACACACTGGTGAGATATTAAGTTCTATCTCGTAGAATACGATGAAAAAAATCCCCAGGATTCTAAAATTGAAATTTTTTTGAGTTGAAAACAAATAAAATTTCTAACGATTGCTGATATAGGACTTATGGATTTTGTTACAAAAAGTATTTCTCGATCCTGAGAAATACTTCTTCTTATTTGTGCTTGAAAGCAATTTAGTTGGGAGAATAACGAACAAGCATCAAGTAAATTTCGTAAAGCAAAAGAAAGATTTGTTGAAGAAATTGGTGAATTCTTGCAAATTGAGTGAGAACCATTAACTCTTGGAAGCAAAAAATACAATTCTCAATTTGATTTCTGAGCAAAAGAAACTGAAAGAATAAAATTTCATGACAAGATCTTTACTAACCTATTTTAGATATGCTAGATAAATTTTCCATTGATGAGCTTATGATAAAAGTGATGCCTTGAGGATTTTTTTTATGAATTCTGATATTTTTATTTTGAGATACTATATCATTTCAACTGGATGAAAAATTAGATTTCTTTTATACTTTTGTATTCTTTTGTGTGGCTTTCATTACCTGAGAGGTTCTTCAGACGATTGCTCACGAAATTGAAGGTATCGTTGATGTTTTTTTCAAGTTCCAAAGACCTTCAGAGATTTTTCTTTACAAAGGAAATCCTATTATATCTGAAAAGAGAAGAGATCAAATTACCGAAAAACTCAACATCCCTCAAGATGAACTAGAATTAATTAACAAGCCATATAAAAGTATCTCTTTTCTGAGAAAACGTAAAGAATTTCAATCATGAATCAGTCTCTCACAACACTATTTCTGGGAATTATACTCAAAGGTTAGGTTAAGTGATGAAATCAAGACTGTGAATAGAAATTACCTATTTGTTCGAGTCATGATGACCTCTTTTTTTATACTTTCTCTGATTACAGTGTTTACTTGCCATATCATTTTATCCATTTTATTTTGGTTATTATTCTTTATATTTCTTTGGAGATCCAGAGGCTGTGCTAAAAGCTTAGTATTCAATACAGTTTTACTTTCACTTAACAATTAATTTTTATGAGAAAACTGGTTATCTTTAATGTTTGATGAGCTCATTCCGCATATTGTGAGTTTGATTGAATGACTGCATTGATTGACTTATGAGCAAGTGCTGAATTCTCTCCCGTGGATAATTTTCTCGTACCGTTAGCTAGTACATGAAAATTTCCTGTTGGAACATGACCTCTTGATAAATGAAAATATATTTTAAATCAACTTTTTTTAAGCCATCTTGATAAGGATCATGTTTGTGATTATGCGAAATTTAGAGAAAAATTTCATGGATTCTATATGACATGTCCAAATAATCATCCTGATCAACATAATCATCACATAGTTAATAGAGACTTATTATGAGTTGAGACCGACCTGAAAAATCTCATATTAAATGACATGCGCATCACGAGAAATCCATTCACTGAAAATATGCCATTAATCTCTGATATACCACACATCTCACTTTTTTATATTCCTCCATGAGTATGTGAGGCTAACCCTAGTCTAAGTCCTTGCTATGCAAATAATATAAGTCTAGTCTTGTTCTTTAAAGTTTGAGATAAAACTGTATTGATCGCCTGAGATATGTTAAAATCGTGAATGGAATTTTTGATTGATTCTCGTCCTGAGTTTCGAAGTTTACTTGTGCAGGATTGAATTGATTTTTTACTCGCACCACATCATTGACTTCAGACTTCATTTTCTGAAAAATTATTTCAAACAATGAAATGAGGCAGAACTCGTTTAAATATAATATCTGAAAAAATCAGGATCGCAGAATCTGGGGAAAGTAGATCAGACGTGGATACGCGATATTATAGCTCTGAATATTCATCATGAATTAATTCTTTACGACAAAATGCAGTAAAGACGTCACTGGGACATATATTTATTGATTTTGATAAACCTGAAACAGAAATAATACAAACTCATGATATTGATTTTATTATTAAACAATTTATTTAACTATTCCTTTTTGCGTGACATACCTTGACAATTTTTCCTAGAAAATCCCTCAAAATAAATTGAGGGATTTTCTTTTAAAATAAATGAGAGTAAAGGAAAATATAAAAAACATTTTTTCTTCTGCGTGACAAATCTAGGGTAAATATATAGAGGGAGTCGACACCTCATTTATATTCTTTCATTTCACCCTTATGTCACAAGACAAAATCATTCCAGATATCTCGCATGAGATAGTGTATGTGAAGGCAGATATCCTCAACCCTGCCGAGTACAATCCTCGCAAGCATACTCCGAAACAGATCGAGCATCTCAAGGAAAGCATAAAGAGATATGGTCTCGTGGATCCGATTATCGCAAACCGACATCCTGATCGTATGAATATCGTGATCGGAGGACACTTCCGACTCAAGGTAGCAAAAGAGCTTAGTATGACGGAAGTTCCTGTCATATATCTCGACCTTGATATAGACCGAGAAAAAGAACTCAATCTGAGACTCAATCAAAATACGTGAGAATGGGACTTTGAGCTTCTAAAGGATCTCGATCTCTGACTCCTTCTCGATGTCGGCTTCGATAACTCTGAACTCTCATCTATCTGGGACGATATGCTCGGGATCGAAGAAGATGGATTTGATGTAGAAAAAGAGCTTGAGTCTATCACAACCCCTATAGCAAAACTCGGAGATATATACGCCCTCGGAGAGCATCGGATCATGTGTGGAGACTCGACCAATGAAGAGGATGTACGAAAGCTCCTCGAGACAATCCCTCCTGATTCGAGGATATCCATGCTCTACTATGACCCTCCGTACAATATCTGACTCGATTACTCCAAGTGACTCAGCAATGGAAAAAGTTATGGTGGCAAAAAGACCAATGATACAAAATCCAAAGAAGACTACTTTCTTTTCCTCGAAAAAGCCCTTCACAACGGACTCAGATATGCCGAAAAAGATACACATATCTTCATGTGGTGTGATCCGAACATGATCGGACTCATACAATCGCTCTATGAGTCACTTGGGATACTTCCTCGAAGGGTATGCCTCTGGATCAAAAACAATATGAATGCTACACCAAATGTCGCCTTCAACCGAGCGTATGAGCCATGTGTTTATGGCACAAAGTGAAAGCCCTCTCTTTCTACAGAATTTCGAAATCTTCATGAGGTACTCGACAAAGAAGTTGGGGTTGGAAATAGAGTTCTCGAAGATATCGTCGACCTTTTCGATATCTGGCTCGCTAAACGACTCTCAGTCGGAGAGTATGAGCATCCAACGGAAAAACCTCCAACACTTCATGAGAAGCCTCTCAAACGATGTACAAAGGTATGAGATACGGTACTCGACCTCTTCGGATGATCTGGAAGTACACTCATTGCCTGCGAACAGGTTAAGCGACGAGCTGTCCTCATGGAACATGAACCCATTTTTATAGACCTAATCATTAAACGTTATGAACAACTTACAGGAAATACAGCAAGAAAACTCAACTAATGAGACTTCTATTGCTTATGGAGATAGATTTCTCCTTGGAGAACATACCCTTCTTTGTGCTGATTCTCGAGATAGCGAGTTACTCAATACTTTCCTCAAGGGAAAAAGGATTGAACTCCTCCTCACAGATCCGCCATACGGGATCGACTATGTGGCATCAAAAGCAGGATTCAATGAAAGCACAAAAGAGCACGTGGATATAGCAAACGATGGATTTCAGTCAGATGAAGAATACGCACTATTTACCGAGGGATGGCTATGACCAATCATTCCATATCTAAGCGAGAAGAATGCGAGTTATATCTTCAATGCTGACAAGATGATATTTGCTCTCCGAGATGGAATGCTTCGAGCCTGATGGAAATTCTCTCAGCTCATCATATGGGTCAAGGATAGTGCGATTATCTGACGGCTCGATTATCTTCCTCAGCATGAACTCATTGCCTATGGCTGGCATGGAAAACATGCATTCTACTGAGGAAAATCCAAGAGTGTTCTTGCATTCGCAAAAGTTCGCAAGAACACGATTCATCCTACGATGAAGCCTATTCCTCTCCTTCGGGAACTCATATTGAACTCGAGTCGAATATGAGATACCGTCTATGATCCATTCTGAGGTTCATGAAGTACTCTTATTGCCTCTGAGCAAACCTGACGAGTCTGTGTGATGGTAGAACAAAATCCAGTCTATATAGCTCGCATTATCAAACGATGGGAAAAGCTCACAGGAAAAACTGCTCTCAAACTCGGGTAAGGCATCGGACTCTGAATCCTCTTCCATCCATCATTCATAAATCGTATGACTTCTACAGGACTACAAAATCGTATAAAACAAGAGAAGAAGCTTCTTCTCGAACATCTCGAAAAGACTCCGATAGTACAGATTGCTTGTGAGAAAAGTGGAGTTGGTCGGTCTACCTATTACCGATGGATGCAATCTGACAAAGTATTTGCAAAAGCTTCCAGGGAAGCTCTCTCAAAATGAGTAGCAATGATGAATGACCTTGCAGAATCCCAACTTCTCAAAGCCGTGAAAGACGGAAATATGTCCGCAATAGCCTTTTGGCTCAGGTCTCGGCATACCTCATACAGCAATAAACTTGAGATAGTCGATATTCCCGAACGAGAAGAGCTCACCAAAGAACAAAAAGAGATTGTTCGAAGAGTTCTGAAAGCGTATCAGCCCAAAGAATAATACATACTAATCATTACATTTTTTTATATCCACTTACATTTTTCATTTATGAGTCAACAACTTCATATAGATCCAAAGGATCTCAAAGCTATAGAACAATCCACAGGGATACGAAGAGAGCTTGCAAAAGAAAGTTTCCAACTTTTCTTCGAAATCTACTTTGCTCACTATGTAACTGCTCCTATGGCATGGTTTCACAAAGAAATCTTTCATTTTATAGAAGATGAGAAAAATCGCTTTACCACGATTATGGCTTTTAGATGATCAGGAAAGTCTACTATAATCAATACAGCATTCCCTATTTGGAGTATTCTTGGGAAACATCAGAATAAGTTCATAGTTATTGTAGCTCAGACGCAAGGACAAGCAAAACTCTATATGAGAAACCTCAAAGAAGAAATTCTCAATAATGAGCTTCTCAAAAAAGACCTCTGACCATTTCGAGATGATGGAGATGAATTCAATTCCTCTTCTATTGTACTTCTGAGGTCTCAGGCTCGTATTACTGTGGTTTCTGTGGATCAATCCACTCGTTGAATGCGACATCGCAATCACCGTCCAGAACTCATCATCGCAGACGATATCGAGGATCTTCAGTCTGTGAAAACTCGTGAATGACGAGATAAACTTTTTGAATGGTTTACGAAAGAGCTCATACCTCTTGGAGACATCAAGAAGACTCGAGTATTTCTCGTAGGAAATATGCTCCATAGAGACTCACTCCTCATGCGAATGAGAGAGCGTATCGAAAGCGGACAGAAGTCATGAGTATTTCGTAAATATCCACTTCTCGATGAACACGGAAAATGCCTCTGGAGCGAGAGGTACACAGATGAAGATATACAAGAACTTATGGAGACGATTTGAAGTGAAATTGCATGGAGAACAGAGTATCTTCTCGAAGATGCAGGAGCAGAATGACAGGTTATTAAGCCAGAGTGGATTCACTGGTATGATGTCCTTCCTGAGCGATGATCCTCTATGGTTCATAGAGAAAGAGGTGGATGGAGCGAAACATATGAAGAAACTCAACCGACTCATCCTCATCAGCTCGCTACAGGAGTTGACCTTGCCATTTCAGAGTCAGACTCAGCGGATTATACAGCATTTGTTACAGGATCCGTCTGGGGAAAACATGAACATAAAATGATCTATATTATAGATGCATTCAAAAGCAAAATGGATTTTCCAACGACCGTAGAGACCCTTGAGTTCTACCATAAAAAGAATTCAGATATTCATAATCTCAAGAAACATGAGGTTTATATAGAAACCGTCGGCTACCAAATAGCTATGGAGAAATTCCTCCAGAAAAACTCAAAAATGGATAGGCTCTAGACCAGAAGAGAGAAATACCTATACTCTCTTCTTATGATTCCATACAGCAAAATATCAGTCTATGAGCTTAAAAAGATAATAAAGCACTT
>JAYWFD010000066.1:0-5414 GCA_043778965.1 Candidatus Altimarinota bacterium | reverse complement strand
GTAAACTTGAGGGGAAGTACTTCTTTCACAGGAGTATCCTGTTTTTTTGATTCCACTATTTTCATAGTGAGTTCAGTGATTTTCGCATCTTTTTCATCATTCCAGTCGATAGTACACGATGAGAGGAGGATTAGTGGGATGAGTAGGAGGGAGAGTTTCATAGAGAGAAAATTATAATTTACAGTATTCAGCACACACAGTTATACATGAGTCGACATCTTTCATATGTCTACATTCTGATCCACAATCCTCATGTATACCTCATATGATAGCGCATGCCTTTTCAGAAATATTCTCACACTCCATATATTGATGATCGTATTTTCATCATTGAGCTTTGCAGAGTTGTTCCTTATCTTGAGCTTTTGGGATAGTGAGTGTAGGTGTGCACCATCGTTTTGATGTGACACATCTTTGCATATTTCTCGTAAATCATGAAGGACATATATCTCATATGAGTTCATGAAATCATCCCTGTTTCATAGCTTCCACAGAACTCAGACAACAAGTATCATTTTTACAATTTTTTACCAGTGTTTCATAATAGTCTCATTCATCAGGTATTGGAGTCGTTATTTGAGAGCAGGATGATAGGAAGAGAAGTGGGATGAGGAGGAGAGAGTATTTCATAGAAGTTTTTTTAATTAGTCTGATACGATCACACTGGTGACACCAGAGAAACTTTCATCGAAGATCGTCATATACTGAGTAGGATCCACTCTTTTTGTAAATTTTGTATCTATCTCGATCGATCATGTCCCTACTCGTATGGATTCGAGGGTATCTCCATCACCGTCAGAGAAGAAGTCATGCATATTCCCTGTGAGAGTATCGAAAATACTGAGGACATATGTCGTATGATTTGCCCACTCGATGCTGATAAATCTATCGTTATATGGCTTGACCTTGATATTTGAAGTATAGTACTCCTTCATACAGCTCGTCTTTTCCTCGGGAGAGAAGGTTGACCAGATATATTTCGGAAAACTAATAGGATCACTACTATTTGTTGGATTGGGGGTTTTTCTCATAGAAAGATTGAACATAACTTTACATCATCCCTCTCAGAAAAATGGATATGTATCACTCTTATTCGACCAATTTCGGATAAGTCACTTTCATAAGAAGAGCTCAGTCTTCGTATCGTTTTGACGGAGAGTGAAACCACTTCAGAAGTCCTTCGCGAGAAAATTATACTGGCACCAAATTTTTGATGTCGGACATCTCTGCATGTTAGGAAGGAGTCTATCGGTACACTTTCCGTCACTTGCTTCGAGATATCGTCACTGTTCCATAGCGGCTACAGAAGAGAGACAGCAGCTCTCTTCTCCGCAAGTCGCACGAAGGTTCTGGTAGTATATATCATTTGGAGCACACCAAGTGAGTCATCCATCGACGGTGTATCAGTCAATCTTAAAGTTTTCTGGACATGTTTCAGAGAGAGGGAGTCGATATCAGTGAGCCTTCATATAGTCTATACTTTCAGCACAGCCAGCATATCAGAAACTATCTTCGGCGCATCGAGATCAGAGCTTTTCATAGTATGAGCGAGGATCATCCGTGATGTTTTCACAGTACTGACTTCCAGGAAATCCAGTCATCGCTTGTCACTCTGTGCAGGATAGAGGATCTTTCACACATCCATCGAGTCACTTTGGATACATACCTGGAGGACAAGTATTTTTTTCACTTCCTGCGATAAGAGTCGTAGATCCGTCATTCTCATGATGGATCTCATATCCAGAGTGATATGATATCTGCTCTGATCCAGACTGGAACTTATCTGTATTCTGGGAAATATCGACCTCTTGTTTTATGCAAGATGATAGCAAGATAAGAGGGATGAGGAGGAGAGTGAGTTTCATAGTGTATATTATTGATAGAGATTATAGCATTCTCATTCGGCTTGAGATTTTATTTTTTTGAGTTTTTCTATGACAGAATCTACGAGTTGGCATTTATTTGCTGCGATATCTACCGGAATATATCCAGCCTTATTACAATAAGCAGAACCCTGAGCAATAAACATCTGATGAGCTTCTTGCATACAACTCGCAAAGCTTCACTCTACGAACTGTGGATCCGTTGTTTCGATTCATGGTGCTATATTTTTTTGTATTGTCTGAGGCATTCATCAGGCTTTATAGAGATCATTTTCGACTTTTAGATTTGCATTCTCGATCTTTAAAGTGGCAATCTCTTGTTGTAGCTCTTGGGTACGACGAGTAGTCTCCGGATCTTCTTTCAGCATGCAAGAACTGAGAAGAAAGAGGGGACTACAGATGGAGAAGAGTACAAGAAATCTCATAACAATAAAGAATTTAAAATAAAAACTCCTCGAATTTCGAGGAGTTTCGAGTATACGAAAAGAGCCTTACGAAATCGTCGGGAAGAGAAGTGATGTCATCGTATCCAGTCGTGCGACCATAGAAGCGGTTGTTATTTCTTGTATTATACTGAGATTAGGATTTTTGCAATCTTTTTCTATTGATAGTTTGAGAAGGGAGGATGACTCTCTATTATGAGTAAAAAAATCCGCCTATTACTAGGCGGAGATCATATCTTGAAGTTCTCATAAGTCAGCTTGTGCAGTTTTTTGCACTTTTTGTTTATTGCGAAGGAGGGTGATACTTGCGGAATAAAATTCTTTTATCGTTGCGACCTTATCTCCAGTCGCGAGGACATCATTTTTTATAGTAAGTACAATATAAAATTCCTTTCAGACAAATCGTATGACACTATTTTCCCTTCAGACAAAAACAATTACTGACCTTGGAGGATTAAAGCTTTTTGAGAGTATTTCACCTAATTGTCTATCTTCTTTCATGCCAGCTTCTGGACTAGCACTTCATCCATCGAGATTTGTATTTCTGTCCATTTTGAATCAATAAGCGAGAGCTTTGTCTCACTTTTTGTTTTGTATCTCTTGATTTTCTAGGCTAGGCGTATCCATATGAGTGGGGTTAGATTTTAAGCAATCAGTTGTACTGGGAAGCTCGTCGCATGTTTCGCGCCTTGACGATGGATTTCGAGGTGTCCATTCGAATAGAGAGATACAGTTGCACCAGTGAGATTCTTATTCGCGAGATTATGCGAGAAATCATGGATACCCAAATGCGCACAGATATCTGCGATCTTGTGTTCTTCTTGTACGATAAATGTCTGGAGTTCTTCGAGTGCATGTCGTGTAGAGTCGAAGATATTCTCACGCATTGTATCGATGCTCATAAGATGAGTCGGTTGTTCCTCATGCCAGTGAGCCAATTCAGGGGAAGCAGAACTTGCAAAGTAAGACATATAAAAGAGATTATTTTTTAGACTAGATAAATACTTTGCCACAATTCTCATAGAATTGCAAATTTTGTGTGAGTTTTTCTCGTCTTTTTCTTGCATTTTCATAAACTGTTTTTATACTAGTTGTAGTTTCCTTTTCTTATGAGCTTGGGGTGGCACCCGAAGGAGGAAAAAGAAACAACTATAAAGTTGCTCCAATCGGAGAACTTGGGTGGAACCGTTCTAAAATCTTAGAACCCCAAGGAAGACATCATGTTTTTCTTGGGGATTTTTATTTTCCAAGAAAATATATTTAGTTCTCTTAACTTTTTCTCTTATGTCCACTCTCGAAATGTCTACGCTCGTCACCTTCGCAAAAACAAAAGGTTTTGTATACCAGGGATCTGAGATCTATGGAGGGCTTGCAAACTCTTGGGACTATGGCCCACTCGGTGCACTTCTGAAGGAGAATATTAAAAATCTCTGGATCCGAGAATTCGTCCAGAAGCGAAAAGATATGGTCCTCCTCGATGCGGCGATCATGATGAATCCAAATGTCTGGGTGGCATCTGGTCATGTCGGGTCTTTCTCAGATCCTCTTATGGAGTGTCGCGAGTGTAATACTCGTCATCGTGCGGATAAGTTGATTGAAGAAAAAATTGAACAGTACCAAAAACAACAACAAGATCTGTGGCATAATATTCATTTTCATTTGAAAAATCATCAAGTTGAAAATCAGGTATATATTTATGAGCTTTTTGAAAAATATTACTCATGATCAAGTTCATACTTGAATGATCCCATTGCTTACATCCCAATTTTTCGAGATTGAATGAAATATTCTGATTTACTTAATGAAGTTAAAGATGAATATCTTAAACAAAAATTAACTCAAGCTAGTCCACCAATCATTCTCCCAAATAACTGGGCAGGAGATAAAACTTCACTCGAAGACTTGAATGATTACATGAAACTCGGACACATTGCTTGTCCCAATTGCGGTGCGAAAAACTGGGGTGATGTGAAGCGGTTTAATCTCATGCTCTCGACCCACCAGGGAACCACAGAAGATGCGACCGCACTTGTCTATCTCCGTCCTGAAAC
Organism: Candidatus Altimarinota bacterium; assembly: GCA_043778965.1. Taxonomy (GTDB): domain Bacteria; phylum Patescibacteriota; class Gracilibacteria; order BD1-5; family UBA2023; genus JAGOMW01. The sequence goes on along the minus strand of JAYWFD010000066.1, from coordinate 1,037 downwards.
GGCTCAAGGAATATTTGTGAATTTCCCGAATATTGCCCGAAGTACTCGTAAGAAGATCCCATTTGGAGTGGCACAGTGTGGAAAAGCATTTCGTAATGAGATCACACCGAAGAACTTCATATTTCGAACTCGTGAATTCGAGCAGATCGAGATCGAGTACTTCTGCAAGCCAGGAACGGACGCGGAGCTCTTCGAAACTTGGCTCATAGATGAAGGGAAATTCTTCACGGAAGTGCTCGGATTCAAGGCTGAAAAGGTTCGATTCGTCGAAATCCCGAAAGAAGGACTTCCTCACTATTCGAAAAGAGCATGAGATTTTGAATATCTGTTTCCATTTGGATGGGGAGAAATATCGACTCTCGCAAATCGTACCGACTATGATCTCAAGGCACATATGGCTTTCTCGAAGCAGGATCTCTCCTACTTTGATCCTTTTGACAACACCAAGTATATCCCCTATGTGATCGAGCCATCGATCGGACTCTCTCGTCTCACACTCGCGGCAATGTGCGACGCCTATGATGAAGTGCCAGGCGATGAAGGAACATCGAAGATCGTGATGCGATTTGCTCCTGCTGTTGCGCCGATCAAGGTCGGAGTATTCCCACTCGTGAAGAAGTTCACCGAGCAGGCAAGTGCTCTCTATGATCTCCTCTCATCAGAGTTCATGTGCGAATATGATGAGGCAGGGACGATCGGGAAGCGTTATCAGCGAGCGGATGAGATCGGTGTCCCGTACTCCATCTGTGTCGAACCAGAGAACTATGATCAGGGCCAAGTGACTGTCCGAGATCGAGATAGTGGAGAGCAAGAAGTTGTGAAGATTGATAGTCTCGTCGAGTGGCTGAAGGCAAAAGGATGCTAGACATGAGGAGAAATTATGTATTGACTTTTTATGTAAAATATTTAAGATAATCTCTCCTCGTGAGAAATTATTCTTTTATAGTAAACAAACTTAATTAGTACCATTTCTCTCTTGAGAGAAATGTATCCAGGATGGTATAGAAAATATCAAATGATGCATTGTATTTTCTTAC
>JAYWFD010000065.1:0-2010 GCA_043778965.1 Candidatus Altimarinota bacterium | reverse complement strand
CACAAATCTTTCTTTCTTCCAAATAACTTCCCTTTAACTCGACCCCTTATAGGGGTCTGCTCTCTAAAACTACCAGCTCTGCTGGTAGATACTTATTTCCAAAATCCTAAAAATGTATGAATGCTAATGTCCTTGTAGCAAAAAAATGACATATCCCATTTTTCTCTGAACGTAAGGCTGCAAGAGAGAATTTTCGATTTACGTTCACTCAGGTTTATATCGTCCTGACAGTGCTTATCGCACTTTTTTGAGTGTATTATGTTTGGATACTTAATCAAAATGCAACCAAGGGGTACAATGTTCGAGAGCTTCAGGTAAAAAATCGTGAACTTTCATTTCAGGAAAATCTCCTCGATATCCGGATTGCTGAGGGTCAATCGATAGGAAGCGTGATGGGAGGTGCAGTCATATCGTACATGCAACCGGTCGAACGCCCTGAATTTCTCGTGATGAAAGGTCAACTCCTTGAGGTGAGTGAATAATGAAGAGAAATTAATTTATAATCTAATTCACCGATTGTTCCCATGCCCGAAGCACTTAAGAGAATCATCGATATGATCCATTTCCTTCCAGGAATAGGTGAGAAAACTGCAGCGAAGCTTGCATTTTTTTTGCTGAAAGCGCATCCATCCTATGTGAAGAACTTCGCGAAGGCGCTCGCTGATCTTCATGAGAATGTCCAGGAGTGCATGACCTGTCATGGCATGACCGATAAGACTCATCCTATCTGTAGCATCTGTACTGATACGAAGCGAGATACTTGCATCCTCTGTATGGTCGAGGACTACCTCGATATGCTCTCGATCGAGCGTACATGAGTCTACCGATGACTCTATCATGTCCTCGGGGGAGTAGTATCCCCGATCGCAGGGACTATGCCTGATAAGCTGAATTATAAGTCTCTCTTTTCCCGTATCAGTGAAAATACCTATATCGAAGAAGTGATCATCGCGACGAATCCCAATATAGAAGGGGAGGCGACAGCACTCTATGCGATCGAACATATGCCTAGAGCGGTCAAAATCTCTCGACTCTCGAAAGGTCTTCCTCATGCGGGTTCTATCGAATATGCGGATGAGATCACACTGCTTTCGGCGTTTAAGGGGAGGGGATAGGAAAAAGGTGAGAATTAAGCATTGAAAATTTAAAATTAAGAGTATAATCATTTCATGAATTTCACTGATCTCGACATACGCTGGAAACAACGACTCTCGAATCTCACTCGGGCAAAAAATAGGCTCGATGGTATCAAAAATCAAAAGCTCGAAGATATGGATTATGTCGATGTTGCTGGATGGATCCATATTTTCGATCTCGTATTCGAGCTTTCCTGGAAGACTCTTCGAGACTATATGGTGGCTCAAGGTGAGTCAGAATCCTTAAGCTTCACTCGTGAAGTCCTCCAGTCATGACTCTCTCATGGATTCATCTCTGATGGTGATATATGGATAGATATGCTCGCAGATCGTAATAGTTCGACCCATGAATACGATGAGAAAAATGCAGAATTAGTCGTGAAAAATATCCAAACTCGCTACCTACCAGAAATACAGAAACTCTATGTCAAACTCAGTGAACTCACATAATTTTTGACTCAAAAAAAGAGATCTAGAATTTATCAGATCTACTTTCGAGAAAAGTGGTCATATTTCACGTATTCGGATATTCGGCTCACGTGCCAAGTGAACCTATAGTCCTTCATCTGATATCGATATCGCCTATGAGGGTGATATTTCCCATACAGAGAAATCCCAGATATGGAGTACGCTCATGTATGATGCACCATTCCTCTACAAGTCTGATATCATAGACTATGCTCATGCTTCGTCTGAACTCAGAGAGCATATCGATCGAGTAGGAGTAGAGATATAAGGAGATAAATATTTAGAGAGAATCACACTTCTTTCGGCGTTTATAGTATTTTAACTTAATCAACACCATTTCTCTCTGCTCATAAACTCATCAAGTATTTGGTAGAAGATATCGAATGAGGAGTTATGTTTTCTGACA
>JAYWFD010000064.1:0-5461 GCA_043778965.1 Candidatus Altimarinota bacterium | reverse complement strand
CTAACTGCTAACTGCTAACTGCTAACTGCTAACTGCTAACTGCTAACTGCTAACTGCTAACTGCTAACTGCTAACTGCTAACTGCTAACTGCTCATCTATGCGCCTTCTCAAGTACGCCCTTCGTAATATTATCCGAAATCCATTCCTCTCGATCTCCTCGGTATTCGTGATTGGACTCCTTATTTTTTTCGTGAATGTGCTGATTTTTGTTCTCTTCGCTTCCGAGCACTTCATCGCTGATGTCCAGTCACGTATTAAGTTCACGATCAACTATCAGAGTGGCTATGCTGTCGATAGTCTGAGGTCTCGGGAACTCATTGACGCTCTCAGTACAGGATTTCCTGGTATCGTCGTGACACCGATCACTCGCGATACCTCTTATGCACACTACAAGATCCTCTACCCTGACCTCATCACGATCATCGAAGGAACGGGGGAGAATCCATTTCCTGATTCACTCTCCATAGCACAGGTGCCACTTGATCGATATACTGACTTCGATGCACTTATTCTCCAGTATCGAGACCTCTTTCATTACGATGCGGATATTCTCGGAAAGAAACTTCTGGATTACAAGAGTCAATTTTCTCGAATCACCTCGGTGGTGATGTCGCTCCATGTTTTTGAATATGGTGTATTTGCTCTCTTGGCACTCTTTGCTTTCACCGTCGCAACGATCATCTACAATGTGATCAGCAATTCTCTCCTCTTTCATGAGAAGGAGATAGAGATCATCGAGCTAGTCGGTGGACGACGATCTTTCACGTATGGGCAATTCCTCCTTCAGTGAACATTCTATGGATTTATCGGAATGCTCTTTGTGACCTCGTTGTTTCTCGTGATACGTTCATATATGGGCGATATCCTTGGTACGCCTGATTCGTCTATCTTCGAGAAGACTGTGTCGACATTTTTCCAGGAATTTCCACTGCTTATGACAACGGAGTTTCTGATGACGCTTATTCTGTCTCTTCTCTCAGCATTCATTGCCCTTCAGAAACATATGCGAAAAACAATGATATTTTAAGAGTGCCTTCTCATGAATATTTTTGTGAAAAAATATTTGCATTTTCAGAAAACGTATATATACTCCGCTCGCATTTCACCATAGTTCTTGTATACAAAGGCTGTACAGAATGCACAGAAACAGTTTTGAGGCATAAGGTTGATGGTATTTGGTTTCGGTTTCGAAACTCTACCTTTTACTTTTTCCTCTGAACTCCACTCTGGTGCTGTAGCTCAGTTGGTTAGAGCGCTGCCCTGTCACGGCAGAGGTCGCGAGTTCGAACCTCGTCAGCACCGCCACTTGTTGTTTGGTTCGCAAACAGTTAATAGTGAAAAATTAATAGTGAAAAATATCCCCAAAATATTCTTCACCCTTCACTCTCAACTCTTCACTCTTTTGGGGCCTTAGCTCAGTTGGCTAGAGCGCCTGTTTTGCACGCAGGAGGTCAAGGGTTCGACTCCCTTAGGCTCCACCATTCTTCGTTTTTTGAAGAAAAACTTCGAATGGCTCGCCATTCGAATAGAAGAATGTCCTTCGAAGCTCGAAAGAGCGAAGTATGGACTCAATTCTCAATTCTCATATCCCTAAATTCTTCAGAATTATGTGACTCCGCAATAAACGTCCTCACAACATGGTATACTCCGTCAAAAGAAAAGGAGTGTATTCTGGTGGGAAAATCGCGCATGCTATCAAGCATTACAAGCACCTCCAGAAGCGTATTGTTATTGAAGGTGAGACTCTCTGGCTCAAGAATGCTCTCACGATCGTTCTTGCGAAATTCAAGAAATACTCTATCAATATCGCAAAGATCTAATAATATTTGAATTATAAGATATAAGGTATAAGATTTCAATCGTAACCGGTATCTCATAGTTTATATCTTATATCTTATATCTCATAACTAAAACTCTATGCCACGTCTCACTACCTACGCACACAAGAAGCTCAAAAAAGCAGTCACTCGAATCAATAAGAAAATGCGAAAAACCAAAAAATAAAATTTTGATTTCCTCGAATTTTCTATACAATCTACACACTTTTAATTCTTTTATTTATTTTTCATATGGCTACATACGATCGATCAAAACCACATATGAACATCGGTACCATTGGTCACGTTGATCATGGGAAAACGACTTCTACGGCGGCTTTTACATACGTTCTTGCGAAGAAATTCGGTGGTGAAGTTAAGGCATACGATCAGATCGATGCTGCACCAGAAGAGAAGGCACGTGGTATTACTATCAATACTGCACACGTTGAATATCAGACAGGTACTCGCCACTATGCACACGTCGACTGTCCTGGACATGCTGACTACGTCAAGAATATGATCACTGGTGCTGCTCAGATGGATGCTGCGATTCTCGTAGTTGCTGCAACTGATGGACCTATGGCTCAGACTCGTGAACATATTCTCCTTGCTCGCCAGGTTGGTGTTCCATACATCGTTGTCTGGATGAACAAGTGTGATATGGTTGATGATGCAGAAATGCTTGATCTCGTTGAGATGGAAATTCGTGAGCTTCTCTCGAAGTATGAATTCCCTGGAGATACACTCCCTGTGATTCGTGGTTCTGGTCTCGTTGCTCTCGAAAATCCAGAAGATATGGATAAGCCATACGGTGCAAAGGCGGTGATGGAACTCTTCGATGCACTCGAAGTATACGTTCCTGTTCCTGAGCGCGACCTCGATAAGCCATTCCTCATGCCAGTAGAAGACGTCTTCTCTATCAAGGGACGTGGAACGGTCGTTACAGGAAAGATCGAACAAGGAATCATCAAGGTTGGTGATACTATCGAAATTCTCGGAATCCGTGATACCCATACAACTACAGTTACAGGTGTCGAAATGTTTCACAAATCACTCGATCAGGGTCAGGCTGGTGATAATGCTGGACTCCTTCTGCGTGGTATTGAGCGAACTGATGTTGAGCGTGGACAAGTTCTCGCAAAGCCAGGTTCTATCAAGCCTCATACGAAGTTCGAAGCTGAAGTCTACGTCCTCACTAAGGAGGAAGGTGGTCGCCACACTCCATTCTTTCAGGGGTACAAGCCTCAGTTCTACTTCCGAACGACGGATGTAACTGGTTCTATCGAGCTTCCTGCAGGTGTCGAAATGGTTATGCCCGGTGACAATATCAAGATGACAATCGAGCTCGGTGCTCCAATCGCTATGGATCAAGGTCTTCGATTCGCGATCCGTGAAGGTGGACGAACGGTTGGTTCTGGTGTCGTTGCTAAGGTTCTCGCGTAATTCTAGAATATTCATGGGCTCATGAGAATCATGTATTCTCGTGAGTCATGAATGTTTTACTTCCTCATTCCTTAAAATCCATGGCTGCCAAGAAAACTACGAGTGCTCTCGGAAAAATCCGCATTACTGTAAAAGCCTTTGAGCACAAGCTCGTCGATGAGGCAGTATCCAAAATCGTCGTCACTGCGAAAGATAGTGGTGCAATTGTTGTCGGCCCTGTTCCACTTCCGACTAAGATTGAGAAGATTACTCTGAATCGTTCAACCTTCGTCAACAAGAATGCTCGTGAGCAGTTCGAGATTCGTCGCCACAAGCGTCTTATCGATGTCATGGATCCTACCCCAAAAACACTCGAGCTTCTTCAGTCAGTCAATATTCCAGCAGGAGTCGGTGTCGAAATCAAGGTTATGTAATCTATGGTTAATTGTAAATGGTGAATGTCCTATTTCCAAACAATTAATAACTAACAATTAACAATTACTATTTTATGTCTCGCGTCTGCCAACTCACAGGAAAACGTACTGGTGTCGGAAACAATGTTTCTCACTCTGTTCGACGTACCAAACGACATTTCTACCCGAATCTCTTCTGGAGAAATATCAAGGACCCTACTACAGGACTCACTCTCAGACTCCGTCTCTCTGCAAAGGCCATCAAGACGCTCAAGAAGAAGGGAATACTCTAGAAGAAGTTATAGGAAGCAGTAATCAGTAGACAGATAGGAATTCCTCTCAGTGTTTCTGAATACAATTCCTGTACTACCATTCTGATCACTGCTCACTGCAAACTGTATACTGTTTGCCTACGGCAAACACCCTGCCCGGGTGGTGGAATGGTAGACACGGAGGACTTAAAATCCTCTTCCTTCGGGAGTACGGGTTCGAGCCCCGTCCTGGGCACCACAAAAATATAATAGTTAATTGTAAATGGTAAATTCCTAAACAATTAACAATTAACAATTAACAATTAACAATTCATAATTATGTTGAAAATTCGCCTCTCTCGTGTTGGTCGTAAACATGTTGCAAAATTTCGTGTGGTTCTCACTGATCATCGACAAAGCGCAAAGCATGGATTTATCAAGGTTCTTGGATCGTATGATCCACACACCAAGGCTTTGAGTCTTGATCTTGATGAGGCAAATGGATATATCAAGAATGGTGCTCAGTATTCTGAGACGCTTGCGAAAATCGTCGCTTCTCAGTCAACAAAGTAATTTTTTACCGCTTCGGCGGTTTTTTATTCATTTTCTTTTGATCTTCATGGAAGCACACGTATTTCTTCGGAGTATTGTCGAATCACTGGTACAAAATACATCAGCTATTGAAATCACTGAAACGCATGATGAGCTTGGTACTCTCGTCTCACTCAAAGTGGATCCTGCTGATATGGGCTCTATTATTGGAAGAGGCGGCAAGACAGTTGATGCAATTCGAACAGTTCTTCGTGTCTTTGGCTCCAAGAGTGGAACGCGAGTAAATCTCCGTATTCTTGAGGACAAGCCAATCGAATAGTTGGCATTTTTTCTTTTTTCCTTGAAAAATACTTTACTTTTGATACCTTTTTTATACTATCAAAAGGAACAAATTTAACATGAATCCATTTAATCAGTTTCCCATCGAAGATATACTCCGCTATGGGGTAGCGCTTGTCATTGTAGGAGGCGCTATAATAGCTATAGGATATAGTATTTGGTGAGGACTCCTTCTCATCACTTCCTGAGGAAATGAAGAAAAGGTAAAACCAGCAGTGAATCATATACGTCATGCAATTTTTGGTATGGTAGTTCTCCTTGTGATCATCTTTGCTGCCCCAGTCGCTGCACGAATAGGTGGTCTTGATTTTCCAGATTCACTCCGCCCTAGTAGTATATTTAGTACGATTCGTGATGTTACCAATCATTTCTTTGGCGGACAAACTCAGACTACTGACTCAACTCTCGATCCTACAGTTCCAGCTGGTTCCCTCGGAACTGACTTTACCAATTTATAATCTTTTTAATTATGGCGGTTTTTACCTTTGGTATACCTATAGCGAATGCAACAGGTCTTGCAGATGTCGGCAATAACTATTCTGCAGGGGAGATGATCACTACTGGTGTTGCAATAGTTGTCTTCGTTGCAGTTCTCTGTGCCGTCCTCTTTATTGTCTGGTGATGAGTCATGCTCATTCTCTCAGGCTGAAAGGATGAAAAGGT
>JAYWFD010000063.1:0-5504 GCA_043778965.1 Candidatus Altimarinota bacterium | reverse complement strand
TCGGAGAACACTTTGGATTCATTGTACCCATAGGAGATATCCTTGATGATTATATCTTGCTTTTTCGGGGTGAAGGGATTGCCAGACTCGTATCATTTCATGATGGGCGCATCATCGAAGGTTTCCCAGATTTTTTCTATATCTGAGAATTCTTTTGAGAAGTTCTTATAAAATTCTACAAAATCATAAAGAAATCACTCAAAAACTAAGAATAGTGCTAGTAGGCCTGCTAAATCTCCAGGAGTTATCATTTGAGCCGTTCCAGAATATATAAGAAATCCGAGTAAGCATAGTTTTATGAGTATAATAAATACTCTAACAGAGTTAAATATAATATAGAGGGCACTATTTATCCCCCGATTGGTATCGCCGATTTCGGATATTAATTTAGAATTTTGTATGAGTTCTATATCTATTTTTCATGATTGAAGTATTTCATTACGGGACATTATAAGACGTACAAGTTGACGAGTATGCTCATTTTTTTTCTTAGTTCGCTCATTTCTGTATGTATGGGCAATATTATCTGCATAGAGTACTATGCTATGAAGTACTATAAGTACAAGAATGAAGACAACACCATAAAAAAAGTCCGCACTAAAAAAAAGATAGAGTATGAATGCAAGTATGATAATCATACGAGTTCACTCTTTTATAATATTTGTAAGTCACTCTACCCAAGCTTTTTCTCATGATCAAAGTATTGCTATGAATCTTCATGTCCCGATTTTCTCTATATAGTTCCCATCTAGATGAAATAAATGAGATACATATTTTTTATATATGTTATCGACTATCCTATAGTAGAGATTTGGCCAATCGGTCATCCTGAGGCTCCAAGTCAAAAGTAAATAGAAGACCGAGAAGATACTGTAGTATATAAGAAATGATTTAATGCCCTCAGCATTTCATGCTCAATAGAGCTTTACAGATTCTCTTATAAGCATTACAGATACTAACGCAAAAATTGCCCAACAAGCAAATTTTAGTATAGAAAGAAATACCAGAAATCATGCTCCATCGAGTACAGAAAAGAATTTTTTTGTTTTTTGGATGAAAGTCATAATTTTATTTTTCGAGACAGTATTGTATAAGTGCCATACGCACGGAGACACCATTTTGTGCTTGCTGGAAGTATCGGGCCTGTGGAAGATCATCCACTTCGAGGGGTATCTCATTCAAACGAGGGAGTGGGTGCATGAGTATAGAACTAGCTTTCATCTTCTTCACGGTCTCGACATCGAATATAAATATATCTTTTACGGCTTCATAAGATTCCATATTCGGGAAGCGCTCTTTCTGAACACGAGTCATATAGATGACGTCACTTTCCTTGAGAATACTTTCATTCAATGTTTCTGAAAAAATATCCCCTTCCTTTCTATAGTCCTCTGGGAGATTCAGACTCTCTGGTGCAATGAATGAGAGATGCACATTTGGAAAATTGCGAAGGAGTAGTGAGAGTGAGTGTACTGTCCGACCATAGCGGAGATCTCCGATGAATGTCACATGAAGAGGTGTATCGTCGAAAATCTCTGGAAATTCCTTCGTAATAGTATAGAGATCGAGAAGAGCTTGGGTCGGATGTTCTCCCGATCCATCTCAGGCATTGATAATCGGGACACTCGAGTATTCACTCGCGAGCTTCGCATCTCCAGTATTCTTCGATCGTATCGCGATGATATCAACATATCCTGAGACTATGCGGATTGTATCTGCGAGGATCTCTCACTTTGATTGACTGGAGAATGTCACATCCGTCTCAGATATCACACGACCACCGAGTCTATGCATCGCCGTCTCGAATGAGAGCCGAGTGCGTGTCGAAGGTTCATAGAAGAGTGTCGCCATGATACGCTCATCGAAGATTCGACTTCATCATTTAGTGAGTATCGCGTCCATCTTACGAGTTTCGCCCATGAGATATTCGAGATCACTACGAGAGAATTGCTTACTAGAGAGTATGTGTTCCATAGTTTCTATGAAAAATGAGATAAATCAAAATTATACTATCCATAGGTCTTATTTTTGCAAGAATCAAAAACATTTATATACTTTCATCATGAAACCTCTCTCATCTGCTGAAATCCCTCCCGATTATCACTATTATCGCTCTCATTCGAAAGCATATTTTGACTATGTTCTGCATTCTGAGTGATGAAGCGTCGTGAAAGTCGAAGAGAATGGCGAGTATGCTTATATCCATCATTATTTTTGGTGATTTTTTTCTATAGCATACTTCGAGAAGTGTGATATCGAACCGGTGAAGGAATTATTGCAAAAATATGGCATGAAGCGAGGGATCGTTCTCTGGTCAGGATGGAGAAAGATTAAGCCCGTAGGAAAATGATGGTTCTCTCTCGGATATCTCTCCTCACATTTTTATCATCACTCGACTCGGTCGGCATTCTCCGTACTCGATATTCTAGAATACTACAAAAAGTGGTCTTCCAAGGCACGATGACATCGAAATAATATCCAAAAAGAACGTGAGGCTTGAAAAATATCTATCGATACGAATGCTGATTTGGAGGATTTTATTGCAGTATATCGAAACACGAAGATCCGACATAAATGGAAAGCGTACAATATCTGGAGGCAAAAATATCTCTCTAAAAATCATAGTACAAATATTCGTATTTATACTGCTTCTGTAGATGGAATCATACTCGCAGGGGCAGTATTTCTCGATGACCATCCAACTTCGACTTATCTGATAGCATTTCAGGATAATGCCGGAAAACCCTATCACCTCGGACTAGCGATCATCGATCGGTGGTTCTCTGAGTCACAGAGATTGGGCTATAAGTATCTCGACCTCGATCATATGCGAGACTCTCTCGATCCTCTCTCATATGCAGGATATACGAGATTTAAGTCTGAGATAGCAGACTATGAGGTTAGTTTTCGAGGATTGTGGATGAAGATAATCCCGTAGAATTTTATATAATAAAATAAAAAAATATCTTGCCTTGAAATCATAAAAGAAATACCTATAGTATAAATGAATTTCTCTTTTTTTCATGAATGCTGCTCAACTTCGAGAACATCTTTATAGTCATGAACCACAATCTGGCTTCCCTTGATGAGTCGTAAGGCAAGTTTGAAAGTTGGTCGAAAGAGGGTTAACTGATAAGGCTGTAAGACGTACTTCTGTAGAGTGAATTACTATTGATGGACCTACTACTCTGGATGCTGATGATGCAGTATGGTGTGAGTATGATAAGAAGACAAAGTTGCATCGAGTATATGTTTCTATTACAGATATTACAGAGGCTATCCCTCCCTATACCCCCATGGACCTCGAGGCACTCGTACGTTCGACTACACTCTATCTCCACCCTACGATCATACCTATGCTCCCAGAAGTGATATCTAATGATATCTATTCTCTGAATGGTAAGAGAAGACATATTGCACTTACTGTGGAATTCGATATAGATCCTCAGGGAAATATAGTCCATAGTAATGTCTACGAATCAAATCTGAAAGTGTATAAAACATATACGTATGATGTATTTAATGAGGATGCTAAAAATCTAGAAGCAACTCACTATAGTCAAATACAATGACTTTTTTCTGTAGTGTCTCTTCTCAATAACAACAGATGAATGAATATCGGCGCACAAGGTTTACGAGAAACGAATTCAAACTCTTCCCCATCAGAACAAGGAGGAGTGAATGTACATACGATGATAGCAACTCTCATGGTGATGGCAAATCAGATCATAGCCTGAAAGCTTATAGAAGATAGTGGGTTCGCTGTCTTTCGCCAACATCTCCACAAGCAAGAACGTGCTTTCTATACACCCCAAGTAGGTAAGCATGAGTGATTATGAATATACCCACCGAATGGATATACCCACTTCACTTCTCCACTTCGTAGATATGCTGATATGCTAGTCCATAGAGTGTTAAAGGCGAAAATGAGAAAAGAAGAGGCACCATATTCTGCCGATCATCTTAGAATAATACTTGATCATATAAATAAAAGAATACTTGAAGTTGAAATCATCCTTGGTGAACGTAAATGACAACAAGTTGTAGAGCGCATAAGAAAAAGGAATGGATGAGAAATATGAGCCCATGATCTCAAGGTGCATATACAGAAATGAGCAAGAGATGCTTACTATACTATCCCACAGGCAATCAGGCAGTGAATAATCAATGATATACGAAATGAGAAATCTAGTACATGGCAATTTGCTGTATGAATTATTCTTCTCTGTAATGACTATGAACTAAAGGCTATTCTTTTTGAAAGTATCACAAAAGAAAGAAAAATGAGTGCACTAGCATTTTTGAATGCTATATCTCAGACACGCATAGCTATCTGAGATGGGAGAGTATTTGACTTCTGAGAGAGTGTCAATGCAAATAACTGTATAGCATCGATGAGATTACCAGATTGAAAGATTCTTACTTCTCAAAAAATAACATGAAAATCATGGAGAGTGAAGGATATACGTTGAATTATTCGTAAAAGTCTGATGTTTAAAATATTTCGGTACTATATGAAGTAATATCTACTTCTTCAGTATATTCACGAACGTCTCACTCGGAATGGATACTCTTCCGAATTGCTTCATCTTCTTTTTTCCTTCTTTTTGTTTTTCGAGAAGTTTACGTTTACGAGTGATGTCTCATCCATAGAGCTTCGCAGTCACATCTTTTCGCATAGCAGAGAGGTCTTCACGTGCGACTACATCTCCTCCGACGACAGCTTGTATCGCTATCGCGAATTGGGCTTTGGGGATATTTTCCTTGAGCTTTTCGCATATTCGACCCCCAAGATACCTCGTACGACCACGATGTGCCATCATCGAGAATGCATCGACTATATCACCAGCGACACGGATATCCATCTTCACGATATCATCTTGCTTGAATCGGATCGGCTCGTAGTGGAGGCTCGCATATCCTGATGAGAGTGACTTCAGATCGTCATAGTAGTCACCGACGAGCTCACTCATCGGGATCTCATAGTGGAGGATGACGCGGTTCGCATCGAGATTGGTCTGATTTTTGAATATTCACCTTCGATCTTGTGCAAGTCCCATGAGATTTCCGATATATTCATTCGGAGTGATCATCTCGACTTTTGCTATCGGCTCTTCGATATGTATATAGGTTCCAGGTTTCGGGACATCTTCGGGATTCGAGATATAGAGATAGGTACACTCTCGATCTCCGAACTCTACGAGCTCACCTCGTGCTCGTGGGTAGAGTGCGACTTTGTCCCCTGCTATGAGGAGCTTATAGGTGACCTGAGGACTCGTGATGATCACATCCATATCATACTCCCTCCAGAGTCGCTCCTTCACGATATCGAGATGGAGAAGCCCGAGGAATCCACAGCGAAATCCATATCCAAGTGCCGGGGATGCTTCATGTTCGGTCACAAGAGAAGAGTCGTTGAGTTGGAGTTTTTCCATAGCGTCTTTCATCTTCGGATATTCATCTGTCTCTACCGGGAATATACCAGCATAGATATAGGGAGTGAT
>JAYWFD010000062.1:0-2036 GCA_043778965.1 Candidatus Altimarinota bacterium | reverse complement strand
CGGAGTTTTTCTTATATATTCGTAATTGATATATTGAGAAATTGATAATTATTTAATCATCTCCAAGAAGTTTGAGTCCACGACCCTTGAGGGCTTCTCTTACTTCTGTCATTGCTTTCTTTCCGAATCACTTGATCGAAGAGAGTTTTGCTTCAGTACATTTTGTGAGTTGCTCGATAGAGAGGATATCTCCATTTACGAGAGCATTGAGCGTACGAGGAGAGAGTCCCATGATTTCGATCGGAGTATAGGTTTCCTTTTCGAGATCAGCCTTCACTTCTTGTTTCTCACGTTCGATAACTTCACGGATATCAGAGATGAATTCTCCACCTACTTGAAGCTTTTCTTCGTTGAAGAGAGAAAAATATGATTCAAGCATACGGCTTGAGAACTTCATGACTTCAGAAGGGGACATCACACCATTGGTACGGACAGAGATTTCGAGTGAGTCAAGTGAAGTGAGCTCACCATAACGTGTCGTCTTCATCTCATACTTTACATTTTGTACTGGAGAGAAGTTCGCATCGAGTACGAGGACTTCTACATCTTCTTCACGTTTCTTGAGATCATCAATAGAGACATATCCGACATTTTTCTCGACTCGAAGTTGCATAGAGAAATCGAATCCTGCATCAACTGTAGTGATATAGCATTCTGGATTAAGGATTTCGACACCAGTAGGACATTTAATATCAGCACCTGTGACGACACCTCCTTTCTTTTTAGTAAGAGTGAGCCATTCAATATCAGAAGAGTCTTTTTTTACGACGAGAGTTTTAGCATTGAGCATCATATCAAGGACTGATTCACGTACCCCGGGAAGAGTCGAATATTCATGAGAGACACCTGCAATCTTCACTCAGGTAACACGCGCACCTGGTATAGAAGAGAGCATAACACGACGAAGAGAGTTTCCAAGAGTCACACCGTATCCACTTGGAAGAGGTTCAATGACGAAGAGTTCTTCTGTAGCGGAGATGATTTCACGACGAATTTTTGGAACTCCGATGACATTATGAAGGATATGCATAGATCGAAGGAGAATTAAGTAAGAAGAAGCTGGATATATAGAGATTATTTTGAGTAGAATTCCACGATACGCTGGACATCGATCATTTGGTCGAAGTCACCTTTTTCAGGAAGTGCCGTAATAGTGATAGAGAGTTTCTTCGGATCGACCGTAAGCCAGCGGGAAGCAGTGATCTGAGCTGTAGCATTCTTAGAAGCAAATGACTGGAATTCTTCGACGAGAGTCTTATAGAGAGGAGATTCTTTCATGCGTTCTTTCAGGGTGATGACATCACCGATTGAGAGTTCATATGAAGGGATGTTTACTTTCTTACCATTGATAAGAAAATGTGCATGTCCGACCGTCTGACGAGCTTGCATGATCGTTCGGGCAAAATTTGCTCGGAAGATCACATTATCGAAGCGAATCTCAAGAAGTGAGAGCATAGCATCACCTGTGACACCTGAAGACTTTACAGCACGATCATAGTAACGAGAAAATTGCTTTTCTGTAAGACCAAATTGGCGTTTTGCAGCTTGCTTCTTACGAAGCTGAACTCAGAATTCAGAGAGCTTTCCAGCACGCTTCACTTTTCTGTTATTATTTTCTAGATTGTATTTCTCGACACCGAAGAGATTGTATCCTTCACGGCGACAGAGCTTCATTTTAGGTCCAGTGTAACGCATAGAGTAATTATTTAATGAATCAATAGTTGAATTACGAATATCAGGAATGTAATATATCTATTCGTAATTGATATATTAAGTATTGAAGATTGATCTTAGAGTTTTCTAGCTTTACGTTTACGGCAACCATTGTGCGGAACGGGAGTGATATCATAGATGGCGATAAGTTCGACACCTGCATTGATCACACCACGGATTGCTTGTTCACGACCAGCACCGATACCCTTTACATAGACATGAGCTTTTTCTACATTATGAAGAGTCTTTGCTTTTCCTACAGCTTGTTCACTCGTAATCTGAGCAGCATAAGGAGTAGCTTCACGAGCACCTTTGAATCCTGC
>JAYWFD010000061.1:0-2042 GCA_043778965.1 Candidatus Altimarinota bacterium | reverse complement strand
AAAATCCTGAGTCGAAGTGGTATCCAAAACGATTCCTGTTGTTTTCTTGATACAATCCCAATCCGTCATTGTACCTGTGGCAGTATCATGATAGCAATGCATGAGCGTACCCGGAGATCCAGGAGGATAGAGAGGTATCTGCAATCCTTCCCAGAAACGAAATCCTCAAAATATGAGGATCAGAAGTAAAAAGACATTGAGTAATTGTTTCACTCGTTGCTTTCGTGTAGAGAATTTCTTCGGTAAAATAATTGGCTGATGCATGAAGGCAAGTATAGGCAGTGCTCAGGAAAGTCAATTTGAGACGTTGCCAATGTCGAACAATTGCTATCTCATCAATTGACTCAATCTGAAGGTAAAATATAGGAGCACGATACTATCAGCATATTCATGCTGATCTCTTCCAAGATTGAAAACCCTATCTCGGAAGTTATAACAAAATCCCCAAGAACTTCTTGAGGATTTTCATTTTTTATTGGAGCAGGTAATGGGACTCGCGACTCTCCGTCGTCGCCCGACTCTCTCAGAAGAAATACCAAGAGCATTTGGTATTTCTTCTTCGATTCTCGTCCTATTACAGTTCTGAAAAATAAAATCCCATCCTAACGGATGAGAATTTGATTTTTCTGGAGCAGGTAATGGGACTCGAACCCACAACAGCCGCCATGGCAAGGCGGTACTCTAGCCAATTGAGCTATACCTGCGTACGAGTGGATTGTATATATTTTTCTGGAAAATCAAGTTTTGCATGATGAAAAATACGATATACTAAAACTATTAAATACTTGCTTATGTTCCTTATCCCGTCATCCTGACGAATTATTCGGTGGTTTCAGCATAACTCCACGAAAGAAGAGGAACAAGAAATACCTACACGGTGAATGAGAATGGCAAAATAGTTGCCTTATTTCATGTTTTTCTCTCAAAAGTACCTATCATAAAGTGTGACAAAGTATTCATCGAAATATCGTATATCTATCGGATCATCTCGAAGGTGATCGAGTTGATCCTTGATATAGTCGAGATCTTTTGTTTCTGATTCTCATATGTCTTCTCACTGTATATGACGCTGTAGGATAGCAAAATGCAGAGAAAGGAGTTCTTGTTGTATATACTTTTCTTTTTCCACTGGTGCAACATTTCTCAGGCCTTCTGGGAAGAGGAGGTCTGGATTATTTGTCTGATATGCGAGTACAAATGGGGTACTTTTGAGAGACAAGAAGCTCTCTTCGGGAACATAGAGTGATGGTGTCTGTTCTCAGGTAAGGTACCTTCGGAGTACGCTACCCTCTATATGCGGCGAGATTTTCGGATGGGTTCTGACATAGGCGAGTAGTCGATCGAGTTTCCAAGGAGCATAATTTTCTGTACCTTTATGAACTGTATGGTATTTTCGGAGAAAATCGGTTATGCACTCTATTATTTCTGTATTTTTCTCTGAAGGAATAAAGAGTTTATCGAACCAGGCCTCATACCATGTATCTGGCATGTGAGCAAAAAAGATTTTCTCATTGGCGGTGATATCGAGATCTTTTGGTCCTGTCCACAAGGGAAAATATTTGACCAAAAAGAAATGACGTTCATAGCGATTTTATTCCCAAAGCGATTCGAAAGAACATTCAGAGGTACATCTTTGGATCTTTCGCCTGGATAAGAGATGTACGAATGAAATATAATCAATATCCCTTTGTCAGTGGGGACTTCAGGATCGCTGTGAGGACCTGGAAATCAGAAACTCATATTTCTCTGAGATATCTATCGAATGATCCCAGATCTGTGATATTCCATTTCTTTCGCATTTCTTCTGGTAAGTCTTGCAACAACCTATCCCATGCTTCTTGTGTCAGTTCACCACCTCGTATAACGAATGCTGAAATTGCGCTTACTATACGTGATGTCGGATCTCATGTTTCTGGAGGAGATGATATTTCATCCAGAGATGATGCTCGATACTCAGGATTTTCCATGAGAATAATTGTATCACTCTTCGATGAAAATCACAAAATTACGCTGTCGAAATTTTTTTATTGTCTACAAACTCT
>JAYWFD010000060.1:0-5555 GCA_043778965.1 Candidatus Altimarinota bacterium | reverse complement strand
TTCTCTGACAAGATACTATGGAAGAGGTATCTACCTATACATACTTTACGACATTTTTTCGGGCATCGAATAAGTATATAGAGTCAATAACTGATGTTAAAAAAAGGGAAGATACTATTATGAGTTTTTCTCGTCAATTTTACGACTCTATACTTACATTGTTAGTGAATTCTCTCTATAGCACCTATATTGTTGCTGAAGATGGAGGATTGTTCCTCGATCCGAATTATAGAGAAAGTATAGAAGTAAAAATTCCCGAAGATGTCATAGAAGGTATAAGAAACTTGAATGCTACAGTAGAGGCCGTTACGCCATCTATACAATCGGTTTGGTCAGACTCATGAAAGACAGATACAGATGCTTATGATCGTATTAATAAAAATATTATTCGATTGAAAGCTTTCGTTACGTTGATTGATCCAGAATCATATAAAGACTATATAAAGACCCCTTATAAGGTCCATTCAGAATCAGGAGAGGTACTATTTCCACTGATTGATCCTGATACGAATCTTATCGTTCGACTTGATTCAAAAACAGTAGAAAAAATAAAAAATATAAAAACTTTAGCTATTGATCCTCGAATACAAGAACTCAGAAAAATATGGCCGGATGCTGGTGACACATCACTTTCCATAGAGTGAGACAATATCCGTATAGAGAAAGCTCCTTATAAGATAAATCGATCATGAGAAGGTATTTCAAGTATAGAGTTATCAGCACTATATAAGGATAAAAGACTTACAGACAATGTCATATATTATGGTGATTATATCATACGTATAGTTACAGAGACAAATAAGCCATTATCTCTACCAGAGTACAATGCTCTCCTTCTTGAAGTAGACTCGTATCTTGATTTTATCGATATAGAGGTTACAGCTCAGAATCGAGAAGTCGGTGAAATGCGTATATTTCCCTCAAAACAGCGTATCAATATTGGAGATAGCATCTTTCCAGTTTCTATAAAGAGTCGTTAGTCTCGTATATGTCTCATCTTCCATGATTGGATCTTCTTCTGATCACCCAGCAGGAGTACTGGTGGCACGGATTTTCCTTCGAAATTCTCAGGTCGAGAATATTGCGGATACTCTTTCTTCCCTTCAAGCGTAAGTGAGAAGGATTCTTCCTTCAGTGACTCCTCAGAGAGTACTCAGGGAAGCAGACGTACGACGCTATCTATCCATATGAGAGAAGCAAGCTCGCCACTTGAGATGATATACTTACCTATAGAAATTTCCTCTATCGAAAAAAGATCAAATATACGCTCATCTATACCTTCATAGTGCCCACATATGATACAATATTGCTCATCTCATTGAGCATATTGCATCGCTTTTCATTGGTCGAGAGTATCTCCACGGGGAGACATATATAGAATTCTCATGGCACCATATTCTTTTATAAGTTCTCGGATGGCAAGAGTAAGGGGCTCTACTGTAAGTATTGTTCCGGCTCATCATCCGTAAGGTCTGTCATCGACACGCCTGGTGTTGCGCACAGTCCAGTCAGTAAGATTATGGATGATATATTGAAAGAGCCCCTTTTCTTGGGCTCTTTTCATTATGCTACTTTCGAGATATCATTTCATGCTCTCAGGAAAGAGAGAGAGGATATGTATGCGCATACTATTTTATATCGAGGACTTCCACTTCAAAATAGAGTTTTTTTCCTGCGAGTGGATGATTATTTGGTACATCTATCTCTACAGACTCTCCACTGATAGAGACGATCTTGATATTTCCTGATGATGGCTGCCCATTTGATCCAGGGATAGGAGCTACAGCACCTACGACAAATGGCTTACCAGAAAATGGACTCTCTCCGTTGTTTATAACTACAGTAACTGTTTTATCAGTGAGTGCTTTGATCAAAAAAGATATCTTATCTTTTTTTGCTGTTGCACCGACTTCAAGTTTCTTTCAGTAGAAGGGATTTTCCTTATTATCTATAGTGAGAGTTACATTTTCTCCATCAAGCTTTGTCACTTTTGCTGTGACATTTGCTCCACCGGTAAGAGTCTGTCATACTACGAGGGATTTTCCTTGTTCACCGAGAAGACTTTTTTGTACTGTCTGTACAGATGTATCTTCGAACTGTGCCCGGTCAGTCGTGATAGTGAATTCTGGTGCAACTTCACTTTCTCTTACAGTTCTTTTCATACTTGCTTCACCGTAACCATCTATAGGGAGTACTTCGATCATTTTCTTTTCACCCTTCTTCATACTTGCGATACCACGTTCGAATCCTGGTATGACACTATTGGTTCCTAGAGTTACTTCAAAAGGAGTATAAGTGGCACCACTTTTATAGAGATTATTCGCTTTCGCTACATCCTCTTTCGTTGTTTCTAGGATTTTCCCATCAGGAGCTCACTCTCTAAGAGTATAGTTGAGAGATACGCTTGGATTTTTCATCATTGGAGGTTCTACCACTGCAGCCGTACTAGTAACAGGCTGAGGAGATGGTGTAACATCTGGAGTAGGTGGAGTCGTCTGACCGCGCGTACATGACGCGAGAACGATAAGAGAAAGGATAAGGATATACTTATGCATAATGGTTTAAATAAAAAATACCATCTTAGTATATAAAAAATCCTATTTTTTCAATCCCATAATTGCTAGCTCTATGTCAAATATACGTCATAATTCAGGATCTTTACGTCATTTTCCGCTTCTATATGCGATATTGAGTCATAGTACTTTCTCATAAAAATCGAAAAGATCTTTGTACTCAATACGAGATTCATACGACTTTTGTATCACATACGGATGTGCTGTGATCAGATTTGCGATATCTCTGGGGGTTTTTCCTATGCTTTTATAATATTTTATATAGACACTCGTGCGTATAAGCCCAAGGAAACTTGCAAGAAGTGCGTGTATATTCATACTTTCGAGAAGAGTATGGAAAATCAGGAGTGACCGAGAGGCATCTCATCGCATGATCGAGTCAGAGAAGTCATACATTTTTCCTCATGATTCGAGGAAGAGAGAATCTTCGTAGTCTGATGGTACGAGTGAGCGACTTTCCTTGATGAGAGAGAGTTTCTCTAGGGATTGTCCGAGAGCGTATGATACACGAGTCTCTCATCCATAACTTCCGTCTTCTGCCTGCTTATACTTTGTCACGATAGCCCGTACTTCGTCATCCGTGAGTATACTATAGCGACTCTGCCATGAAGAGATATCCCATATACTGTCATATCGTCTCACATCTGCATTTTTTTCGAGCCAGAGAGCGAGACGAGATTTCGGATCCATCATAACATCAGAGAATATGAGAAATGTATCATCTGTAATAGTTTCGCATATGCATAAGAGTGTATTTTCTGCATCAGAATTTTTCTTATCAGCTTTTGATATCTCGCCAGTTCGAGAAGGCTCCTTCTTGAGACTTCCAGAAAATACAAAGAGTCTTTTTTCTACGAAAATTCATAGAGTCTGCATATTTTGTATGATCACTCTCCAGTCACGAATCTCCTCGATCCTATAAGTATCGATATTGTTCTCATCTTGACGAAGTCTGAATGCATCCACGAATCTTCGTGTCTCACCTTCTACGCCATAACTATCTCTTCCTGTGATATATATGATATTTTTCTTCTTTTCCATAAGTGGAGTATAGGAAAAAAATAAAAAGTTTAAAGTAAAAAAATAAGAATCTTCATACAAAAAATCCTCTTAAAAAAGAGGATGAATAAGATTTTTCGTAGACTATGCTTTGTGATTCTTCTTGAGAAGATCACGAATCTCAGAGAGGAGATCATTGTCACTTGGTCCTGCAGCGGTTTCAGCCTTTTTCGGCATAGCCTTGTTCATCATTTTCACGACGACGAATATACAAATTGCTATGATGATAAAATCTACTACTGATTGTATGAACATACCATATTTTACAGCCGCTCCGCCGACTGCATATTCTAGACCCTTGAAGTCGATACCACCAGTTAGTACTCCCACGAGAGGCATGATCACATCAGCGACGACAGAAGATACGATCTTCCCGAACGCTGTACCGATCACGACTCATACAGCGAGATCGATCACATTCCCTTTCATGGCGAATTCTTTGAACTCCTTGAGCACACTCATAAGAAAAAATTAAAACTAAAGTAAGATTATTGTATAGATAATTTCGAGCCTTTCCACTTTACAGATCTCGGCATTTTCTCTATAGTATGCATAATCATGAAATACTTATTTCTTTCTATATTCTTCGTACTGTTATCTGGATGTGGAGAGACTTCTTTTCATACTATAGAAGACCGGATTATCAGTATTTCTGATACACTCGGATATCCTATAGGAAGATGAGTCTTGGTGAATGATGAAGTCCTCATGACAGCTACACATGTCTTCTATGAATGTCGAAAGACAGCATGTCGCTATACTCTCATGTCACGAGCCCTCTCAGTTCACACAGATTCACCACTCGATATACAGGGAGATAGAGTACTCCTTTCTATACAATCACTCGATGAATCTCGATATCTCCTCAGATATGAGACCCCTCTGCCTGATATGAGTATACATGCTCTCGTCTCTCGATCGGGATCATGGTCGCGTATCGATGGGAAGATCCTCGCAATAGATCAAAAATATATGGCATATGATAGAGTACTCTCGGGTAGGGTATTCACATGAGGCATAGAGACGGATATCGTCCTCGAAAAAGGGGAGAGTGGCTCACCGATATGGTCGAACTCAGGGTGACTCATAGGAGTCATGAGTGCTGTCGATAGAGAAGGAAGGAGGGGGTGGGTAGTGAGATAAGATGAGGGTTTCACTATGCACATTCTACGACCTCTTCTAGATATTTAGTAGTTGTCTTATGTGCCTTTTCAGCTTTTTCATAGATTCGCCCGAGAGTACTACGAGAGACGGGTATAGTGATATACGTATGATTTCATGCTTTTACTTCTTTTGCCATACTCATGAGATCATATGGATCCTTACCGAGAGAAATACTCTCAGCTTCTTCGAGTGCTTGTTCCCATGGAGTGAGTATAATATCTTCCGGATTTTGAGTGTGTGACATATGAATTATGGTGAAGAATTAAATATTTTTTTATATTTCCGACTTGGATAGAGAGTTTTGAGGAAGATTTTTCCTTCCGGTGTAGGTACAAAAGGTACTGAGTATACATAGCCTTTATAGCGTATGATCATAGATTTTTGGTGTGGATATTTCATCGGTGAATGTGCCTCGGTAGAGAGGAGCCCATCATCAGATATAGCATCTAACATATCGTAGAATGAGATTCATCTCGTTTTTTTCAGGTGTTCATTTTTCGTGAGACTCCACTGGAATCACCCATAATGCTCTATGCAAGATGTCTCGAGAGATTCATCCATAAGAAATATTTTTGATTAGGCATTCCGCAGTTCTTGCCTGAGTATCTTTGCCTGCTCTTGGATGAATGCTCCAGTAATCTCCATAGTCTCCTCTACGCTGTGATGAGTCATAAAATAAGAAGGTTAATACACAGGTATTATATCTCTCTCATACTCTAAGTCAATCAGAAATAAATGCCGTCTAAGTGCTGTCGATAG
>JAYWFD010000059.1:0-14851 GCA_043778965.1 Candidatus Altimarinota bacterium | reverse complement strand
AGTTTCTTAGATAGTATCGTTGTGACGATTTCTTCGAATTCATAAGCGATCTCTCAAATATCATCTTCCGTTAACTGTAATTGTTCATCTCATTTGTTTGCCATCCTTAAATCTATTTCTCTTTTAACTGCTGTCTTGATGCCGGAGAAGGAGAAATCGAGAGATTCTTTCTCAAGAAGCACCTCAGGAAAAAGTCGCTTTCAGGGAAGCATTTTTCATGTCTCTATAATACGATCTTGGTATACCTGGGCGCGCTTAGAAATAACGGCACCACCTGGAAATCCAAGTCCCATCATCTTCGATACCTTATCGAAAGCTTCACCTGCTGCATCATCACGAGTCTGCCCAATCAGATCAAGCTGGAACATACTCTTCCAGCGATATATCTCCGTATGTCATCCAGAGACTGTAAGTACGACTGCAGGAAATATAATATCCGACTCATCTCTTTCTAGATAATTCGCAAAAATATGTGACTCTATATGATCTATCCAGACTATAGGCTTGTCGAGACTGAGTGCAAAAGTACTCGCGACGGTCATACCTGTAAGAAGTGACGGCAGAAGTCCTGGTTTCTCGGTACATGCTATGAGATCGATATCATCTAGTCTAATATGTGCTTCCCTGAGGGCATCTTCGATACAAGGGAATATCACATTCGCATGACTACGTGCAGCGACTTCTGGGACGACACCACCCGTCACACTATGTTCGAGCTGTGTCCGCGTCGAAAGAGCTATACAGATATCATCTTGCATAATCGCGACTGAAGTATCATCACAAGATGTCTCGAAAGCGAGGATATACATTTATAGGTAAATACCGTGATCTTTTAAAGACTGAATCTGACTCTTTGTAAGAATTTTTTCAATTTGTTCAAGAGCAATATTTTTTATCTCATCGATATTTCCTGCGAGTTTCAGAAGTTTTTTACGCGTTATAGGACCAAAACCTGGAAGTTCTTCGAGGATATTCTTTTTCATACTTTTCATACGAGCAGATCGATTCGCTGTGATAGAAAATCTATGAGACTCGTCTCTTGCTTTTTGGAGGACCATAAGTTCTGGAGATCCTTTCTCGAATATGATCGATTGTTTTTCTCCAGGGATGAATATCTCTTCTTCTCTTTTCGCTATTGAGCATATAGGAACATCATTGCGTTGAATTATATTTTTCCTTTCTGATACAGGAAGACTCTCTAGCTGGAATTCATAGTTTTTGATACCAAGATCAATCCCTGATATTGCACTAGAAAGTTGTCATTTTCCGCCATCAATAATAATAAGATGAGGAAGATTTTGGAGTTCGATTCACTCCATGATTCGCCGCATCATGACTTCTTTATGTGATGCATAGTCATCGATCTCTCCTGCTTGGAGGGATTTGATCTTATACTTCTTATATCTACTCGTATCCAGCTTTCCATTGGAGATGAGGACTCGCGAAGCATACGTAAACTGACCATGTGTATGCGATATATCATAGCACTCAAAAATAATCTCTCATTTTTTAGGAACTTGATATCCGAGTCTTTCGAGTACATTGGCCATATGTGTTCTTGTCAGTGTATTTTGTTCGAGAGTAGCTAGTTCACTCTTATAAGCATATTCCCTGACTTGATTGAGGGTAAAATCAAGAAGCTCCTTCCGCGTTCCTATAGTCGGATGTATAATCTCTATTTTTTGTTCTCGAAGAAAATCCGAAAGTATTGGATCACTGATTTCTTCTATAGTGATAAGCGAATCTGGAAATTCGAGGAGTTCTCAAGATACAGTTCATAAATCTGGTATATACTGTCGAGCGAGAACCTGCGAAACTACTTCATCTCTTGTTTCTATAGGCGATATTATAGTATGTCGAAATACTCCAATAATCTGACTATTTCTTATCTGCATAATACCAATATGATACTTTTCATACTTTTCTAACACTATGAAAATATCATGATTTCATGGTATAATATCCCGTGCTATTTGTTTCTCTGCGAGAACTCCTATAGATTCTATCAAAACTTTGATTTTTTGTGCTTCTTCGAATTCGAGTTTCTTTGCATGATCTTGCATTTTAATCTTCATTTCATCAAGCAATCCTGATTGTTCCCCTTGGAGAAATCTCTTCATCCTTTCGACATTATCGCTATGTTCTTGTATTTTGGACTCTTCGAGAAGACACGGAGCGGGGCAAAGTCATATATAATAATCCATACATGGCGGGGTCTTTCCTGCTTTATCTATAATCATTACCTCCTTATTTTGCGATGATTTTTCTAAAAATTTCATCTTACAATTCCTTATCTTGAATTTTTTTTTGAGTTCTCGTATAGACTCATAGACATTTGAACCTTGTGTATATGGACCAAAATATACACTTCCATCTTTTATTTTCTGTCGTGTACGAAATATTTCTGGAATAGGATTTTTCGTGATTTTTATATAGGCGAGATTCTTATCATCCTTCATGAGGATATTGTATTTCGGCGTAAGATGCTTGATAAGATTCGTCTCAAGTACGAGAGATTCTACTTCTGTCTGACATAGGATTATCTCTACATCCTCTATCTTCCCCACCATTTGTTTCTTGGCAAGGGTCAGACTCCCCGTATCTCTAAAATATGATGAAACTCGTGATTTTAGGTTCACGCTTTTCCCGACGTAGATGACTTTTCCTCATTTATCCTTCATCTGATACACTCAAGGCGTAGAAGTGAGATTTTTGAGGATTTTATCGATAGCATCGAGATTTTTCTTCATGGGGAAATGATATAGAAATATGATATAATCGCAATTTTGAATTTTATGGCACCTTATTTTGACAGGTGCTATTTTTTCGATAAAATATTCTCATGGCAAAAAACTACTATGACATCCTCGGTGTGGCGAAATCTGCCACTGAAGCGGAGATAAAAAAAGCCTACAAAAAAATGGCAATGCAGTATCATCCAGATAAGAACGCTGGGGATAAAAAAGCAGAAACAAAATTCAAAGAGCTCAATGAAGCATATCAGACTATTGGTGATAAAACTAAGAAGGCAGATTACGACCAATTTGGCTCTGCAGAAGCAAATCGTTTTTCTGGGTGAGGGAATCCTTTCGGATGAACATGAAGAGCACAGTGAAGACAGAGCCAGTCAGCATGATTCGAAGATATATTCTCACGGTTTGGATGAGGATGAAGGCAGACAGGTGGTATAGAGTTCGATATCGGAGATCTCTTCGGAAATATGGGAAGTCAGGGACAAAAATGAAGAGATATATATGAGGAAGATAAGAAAAAAGAGGAAATACAACCAAATCTCGATATTACCGAAACAATAGAGATACCATTTTTCGATTTTCTCTATGATACATCTGTACCTATCCGCACCGTCTATGGAAAGAATCTCTCTCTGAAAGTAAAAGCAGGGACAAAGCCAGGAACAAAATTTAAAATATCTGGGAAGTGACGAACC
This sequence comes from Candidatus Altimarinota bacterium, assembly GCA_043778965.1. Lineage (GTDB taxonomy): Bacteria > Patescibacteriota > Gracilibacteria > BD1-5 > UBA2023 > JAGOMW01. Next base: position 11,403 of record JAYWFD010000059.1, on the reverse strand, counting down.
ATGGATGGAAAAACTGGTGATATGTACGTGATCGTCGATGCGAAAATGCCCAAAGAAATACCAGAAAATCTCAAACCTATGCTCGAAGCAATACGATATCAGTTATAATTTTAGAAGAAAGTAAACATTTCTCCTTGCTTTTCCGAAGAAAAAGACGATAATCGGCTCACTTCAAAAATAACTTGCTTTTTATACTAAAATCAGTATAAAAATTTGCAATTTTAATCAACATATGCTAGTATAAAGATATGAATCCTACACTAAGAAATCATCTCGAATATCAAGAACTTCCTCAAAACGTCGTCGATGCGATAGTTGAAATGTATGCCTGAGAGGCAAGTATAATATTAGGTAAATTTGAGTATCTTGATCCAACTATTCGAGATACTGTAGCTCGGGCTATCCACAGTTATAATGTAGCAATGAGCTGAAATAAATCAGAATTTGCGTGACATGGGGCAATTTTAGCAGATGGATTTATAAGCAATGTTCAATGAACTCGATGAGTCGCAAGCAATGATGGGATAGCACAAGAGAGAGCCTAAAAGAAAATATTTGCAAATCTAAAGAAACCAATACAATAATAGTATTGGTTTCTTTTTTTCACTCTCCCTTCACGAATCACCGTCATGGGTAACGTCCGCCTTCAGACACTCCTCGCTCGATCACCTCTGTCAGCCGAAGATCGCCATAATATAGCGGTGATTTTCGACGCTCTCAATCATGAAAAGCAGCATCATATCCTCGAAAACTGGGATATCTACATCGTAGAGATGGTCATGATGCGCAAAGAAATAGATGGTGCAAATAGAGCCCTCCTCGAAGAGGCAATAGAGATGATCGATACCCTCAAGGATGCAAAAAATGCTCAGGAGGCCGAAATGCTCCTCGCAAAGTTCAAAAAACAAAAACAAACTCGCTTAGAGCTCGACACGGTACATAAGTACCACCAAGCAAGTAAGCTCAATCTCATAAGAAGTATCGCTCAAATACCTGATTAGATAAAAAAAATAAAACTTGTAAAGACAAAATCTCAACTAAAGAGAGAGTAAAATCGTAAAAAATGAAAAAATACGGTAGCATAAATATATTCCTCGGTCGGGAATACCTATACCACAGGTTCTATCTGTAAAGGAGTGACCCATACATATATAAGGCCGACTTACGGCCTTATATTATTTTTCTTTTTATGTCAGAAAACGATACTTCTCCATCTTTGGATAACTCTACTCTCGTGAATATACCCTCAATTCCAGAAACCCCCGCTCCACAAGTAGATAATTTAGAAGAAGGAATAAGTGATGATACTGTCATCATATCTGCTAATACTACTCTCGATGGATATAGATTGAGGAATTTCTATATGACGAATGGATTACAATGATTCGTATGGATGGTATTTCATTTTTCTGTAGTATTCTTCTTTACATTTCAGCTCCATAGCGTTGCCCTCGTAGGTATATTTCTCGGAATTGCAAACTTTATAGCTTTCCTTCTCGATATTCCTGTATGAATCCTTCAGAGATATTACTCCACCAAAAAACTCTTTATCATTGCAGCTATTTCCCAACTTATAGCGGTAGCAATATTTTTTAACTTTATCTATGGAATATTCTCCTTGGTATGAGATGCTGGAAAGATGATCGTTCCTGATGGATTCTCCTGAGTGATCTCATGGTTTTTTAGTAGTGCTCTCAACTGGGTGCTCATCATGGTAGCATCGGTATGTTATGGTCTCACCAAAGAAATCAATGACATATCAACATTTGGATATATCCTCTCACATGCTCATCCAAGCGAATATGGCAAGATACTTGCGAGAAATAATATCACTTATGGGCTTGGATCGCTCGTATGACTCGTCGTTTCTGGTTTCATCCTCTCGACGAATGCAACTATTGCAATCATATTCCTCGGATGTGCTATCGCAATCTTTCTCGTCTTTACTATACGGTTCTTCGATAACTCCAGTGAAAGCTTAAGTCTCTCTGATGTCACCTCATTTACAGTAGGTATAAGAAAAATGAATACTGAAAATGTAAAAGAGTACATTACACAAAAGATATCTGCTGTAGATCTTGAAGCTGTAGTATCGACTGCCAAATACATATTTCTCAAGCCAAAACAAAAAGAAACCAGCAAAATTGATTGGAAAGAATTTGCATCCGAAACAGTACGTACAGCAAAAACAATCTGGCTTATAATGAGTCATATACCTATATATATCATCATCTATTGGACGATGACTCTCGTACTTATATTTGGTTTCTGGGATACATTTGCTTCGACATTTTTGGTAAGTTATCTCGATAATATTAAACATGGATGGAGCTATCTCCTCCTTGCCTGTATCGCCATACCTGCGCTCTGACTTCAGGAAATTGCAGGGAAACTCGCTGAAAAAGTCGGAATCAAAACTATAGCCTTTATTGGGCTCGGGCTATCATGAATATCTTTGGTTGGTATGGGTATCATGGCATTCATAGCCGATGGCTCATTTAATGGAACAACTACCATCATATTCCTCGGTCTCGCACTCATCAATAGTATTGGGTACTCCTGTGGTATGTCCCTCGGACAAAACCAATTCCTCGATGCATATAATAGTATCTATGCAAAAACTCTGAATCTGAAAGAAATAGACTCAAATGCCTCTGCAGGACCGATGAAAATACTCCAAAATGCAGCAAATGTCATAGGGCTCATCTTCTGATGACTCATGCTTGAAGTACTCGGGTATGGAGGATTCTTCATACTATTTGGTATCGTGATACTTGGAGCTCTCGTATGGAGTATATCCAAAAAAGATGAGATTATCCTCTAAATATTATCTCCATTCAAGGGTCACTGCACGATTTCTCACGATCTCTACTTCAAGAGTGGAAAGAAGTGGTTCGAGATTTTTTCATTTCAAAATGATCTTCTGTAGCCACTCTCCCGCATATCGCTCCCAAATATCTCGATCTGATGCGACGAATATATCCTCTCCTTTTAATTGGGAGATTTTATTGATAAGCTTCACCATGATATCTTGAACTTTTTCTTTCTGATGATCTCGGATGCGTATAAGTGCAAACTGACTATAAGGTGGATAGTGAAAGGTTTCTCGTTCCCGACTCATATCTCGAAGGAAATCCCGATAATTCCCTGCTATAATAAGTGAAAGAAGTGGATGTTCTGGCATATATGTCTGTATGAAGAGACTCTTTCCCGACTTCTTCACATACTCGAGTGTATGATATACATCCTCTTCCATTCGATAATCTGGGAGAGTCAAGTCTGACTCAAAAAGAAGAAACACTACATGATATATCTCTCTATGGTGCAAGAGGGCGACGTGTGAATGGGTACCAATAACGACATCAATATCTGTGATATGATGAGCAATTTTTGACTTTTCTATACCAGCATCTGAGTCTATACGAAGAATCCGCGAATCAGGAAGGAGGAGATGCAGATCATCAGATATTTTCTGGATACCGATACCAACGGGCTGGAAGCGATGACCACTACATTTCTGACACTCTACTGGGACATATGTCGTGTAACTACACTGATGACAGATAAGCTGTCGCTTGGGACTCGTATGATAAGCAAGAGCAATATCGCACTGTGGACAGAGCGAAAAATCTCCACAATCCTGACAGATCCATGCACGCCCAGATCCTCGACGATTATAGATGATAAGGATTTTTTCTTCCTTCATTTTTGCCTGAGCGATGAGCTCCATGAGCTCATGAGAAATAAGAGAGCCATGGAGAAATGTCGTCCCAAGTGGAACGAGAGTAATAGTGGATGATAGTGGTGATTTATCCGAGCTCATCTTCTATGAATTTCACAAAGCCCTTCACGCTCTCATGATTATGATATATGGATGCATACCGAAGAAATGCTACTTCATCAAGATCTCTCAGTTTACGAAGGATATCTTTCCCGATACGCTTAGACGTGATGCCTTGTTTATTTTGTGCCCACTCGTTCTCTAAAGTATTGATGATATCTTCGAGTTTATCAGGATTCACACTTCGTTTTGTCAGAGCTTTCATCATAGAATTTACTACCTTCGTACGATCATATGGCTCACTCTCTCCTGATGACTTCGTCACGAGGAATGATACGAATTCGAGACGCTCGAAGCTCGTAAATCTCGCCCCGCACTTCTCACACTCACGACGACGTCGTATCGCCTTACCATCTTCAGTACTTCGAGAATCGATCACTTTGGTATCGAGATTTTTACATTTTGGACATTTCATAGATCAAATGGAATGATAGGATAAAAGTTTATTTTTATCTGCGAATGGAACGCAGATCTAAGAGAACAGAGTTCTCATAATTCGAATGGAGTGAGAAAATAGAGCTTGCTCGAATTTTCGAGCGGAATGAAGATTTATGGGACTTACAGCCTCATAAATCAAGTGGAATGAGAGGATAGAAGTCTATTCTATGATTTTCACTCGTTCATACCTCGTATATGCATGAATCTCAGGTCGGTACATAAGATACGCTGTAGCTGGTGGTAAGAGATATTCTCAGAGAGATTCTGGACGTATATAGTATGAGTATGCCAGGGTTCGCTCATCTCCGTAGAGATATTCACGATGTGCAAGGAGTCTATCTTCACGTGACTCTATATGATTCCACCACGAGGAACTCGTGCCTTGTAAAAGGCTCTTCTCTGTTTTGAATATTCCATTTATCGGTCTCCATCCTCCTGGAAAGAAATCTTCGAGAGAAAGATTACGAGTAGATCATACTGGGATATCTGCCTTCAGTATAACCTTATAGAGCCTTCCCTTCTGGAATGTCATAGAAGTGACTGGGGACCGAACGATGAACTCTCCTGTTTCATCGATTCCTTTTGATTCATCTATAAGTTCAAACTTTCTGCTTATGGCGATACCTCATGTAGCATAAGGACTCATACTCGTGATATTTTTCGGACGATCCGATATACTCGTCGTGATATACACAGGAACCTTGGCATTATCACGTTTGAGAGTATAGGATGCTCCTATCTTTTCACGATTCGATACTATAGAATTCGTCGGTTTTTCTCCTGTAAGTGGAATATCTGCGATAAGTTTTTCAGATCTCAAGGCGATACCAAGAGGACTAGTAAGTTTATATTGCGTTTTCGAAAGTGTAATAAGAGCGAAAAATGTCTGTATCTTCTCTTGCGTCGATACATAATATGATGCCAAATCAATATCTCGTACCAGTGGATCTATAAGTGCGATCGCTTTCGCTGAATCTTGGCGATCGAGAAAGAGTTGGGCAAGTATTGCTCTATCAGCATGCTGACTCCAATACCATGATTCATCTTGCTCGGAAAGCGATAACATGACTTTCTTCTCTATATCTGGTGTAACTTTACCAAGTTTCTGTGCTGTATATGCATACGCGATATATCCATGACGTGAAAGCTTGGATATATCGATACGACTCCACCACATGAACGCATGGGTATCTTTGAGAAGCGCAAGTGTCCAGGTAGCTTCAGCAAGATCATCGGGATTCTTCGTATACTCCGCCTCATTATTTATGATATAGTTGAGGCCATTCGTAAATACTTCCTGCGGAATATCTTCGCCAAGTTCCTGGAATTTCAGAAGTGATCGAAGTACATATGGGGTGATATGAGCATTGGGCTCATCAGCTCATTCCCAGTAGACCCATCATCCACTAAAATGTTGCATACGAAGTATTTTCTGAAGTCATTTTTTGGTATATTCTTGGGCTTTTGTAATGTCGAGAGGAAGCTTCAATGTATCGGCAAGCGACAGCGCTATACGATTCGGGAGTGTAGAAGATATCGTCTGTTCGATACAACCATATGGATACTGGAGCAGTGAAGAGATACCCTGAGCTATCTGTGTCGCATACGTCGAAGACACTGTAATCTCGATATTCGAGAGACTCATATCAACATCAAAAAGTGCAGATTTCGGAAGAGTATAGGTAAATGTCGAACCGGAGAATACATCAATCGAACGAATCTTCTGTGTGATAATAGGAAGTGATGGCAAACTAATAGCCCGAGTGATGCTATCGAGCACCTTATCTTTTTCACGAAGTTCCAGAGTATACGATACACTTTCTTTCCATGAGGATGGAACTTCTATAGAGAAATCTATAGCCTTCCGATCAAGTACGTCGAGAGAAAGTGATCATTTTTTTTCGATTTTTGTAGTACCTGTCCCGAGACTCAGCACAATATCAACTGGGGTTATGCGTTTCGTATTATTGAATGCTGAGGCCGTAAGAGTAAAAGTATCCCCTGATCTGAGTATAGTTGGTGCTGCAACTTCGAGGATATAATCCTTGCGGACTTCTATAGTCTTCTCGGCAACTGCAAATTTCGAATCAAGAGTACTAGCAACCATGATGATACGATAGTCGGTGATATTATCTGGAAGAGGAAATACGACTTTTGCCTTTCCAGAGAGATCCGTACGGAGACTTGGGTTATAGTATGCGGTATTTTGGAATAGTGTACGCGAAGAGATCTGAGCTCCTTCGCCTCACTTATTCCCTCATCATCCATTCGATCATTTGCGTGAGAGAAATCTGTCCCGCTCTATACCGATGGCAGAAAGCGCAGTCTTCACGGTAAATGGATATTTCTGATAGAATTTCGGGATGATATCAAGATCAATATTTCAAAGTAGTCGTATCAGACTCTCATCGACGACCATCACTGTCACTTCTCCTTGGAGAGGATTACCTGATCGATCTGTGAGAGTGACATCGACTGTCACATCCTCTCGATTCTTATATGTAGTCTTATCTGTCGAGATCGTGAGTATACCCTTTTTATCAGCAATATCTGTGACGATCTCTCCATATCCGACAGCATAGGTACGAGCTTTTTGATCTTTTTGTCCTGGATGGAGTGCGACGACACCGATATACGCATTTGGCCTCATGGTATCATCAATGACATATTCTCGAATAAGGGTATTACCTGTAAGATAGGTATATTCTCGGTCGATGACTCCTCATTTTTCCTTAGTAATAAGAAGGTATGATCCGGTAAATGGTACTTGGATCATGACTCGTGCTATCTCTCCTGCTTTATATACAGTACGCTCTGGAACGACTCTGAGAGTACTATCTCGAAGAGTAGAGAAATCTCATGAAATATAGAAGATAGTATCAGAAATACTCGATTCTGGGGGTTCTTCTCCATCGGTCACTGGCATAATCAGCAGGTGGTACTCTCATGACTTCATGCCGATCATCTTCTCAGAGATGTCTTTCTTTGTGACACTTCCACTTGCGACCACATGATCTATCGGTGTTGTGATACGCATACTTCCAGCACGGATATCATCGATGATTGCTTCGCTATATTCTCTCGCTCTGATCTCATATCGATACTTCCCTATGAGACTTGTATCCCACTTTCAGTAGGTTGGCTTCACTTCGCCAGCAAGACTTTCACCAAGAGCGAGGATCTTCTTCTTTGGAGTGAAAATCAGTGGATTCTCAGGAGAAAAGGATTTATAGACTTCTGGAAGTTTCACGATGAGCGAAGCCGGTGTCGTGACTTCTTCTCCAGTGAGAGCATCACGTATAGTGACTTCTACAGTATATGTATAGTCACTATAATACGAAGTGAACTCTATAGGTATCCTGATAATCCCGTATCACTCACTATCGATAGACCCACTTCATTCAGTATATTGCTCAAGTGGAGGCTCATAATAACATCCCCAAAAACAATCTCCCCAATAATCAGGTGCGTAATAATCACTCCTATATACTCGATAGGTGAATGGAGTATTTTTGATCTCAGAACCATTATAGTATTTTGCTTTTACGATACCTTCGATCGTGAAATTCCCCTTATACATATCAGTATACCAGGGATTGTATGGATCCGTATTACTTGTTTTTCTGAGAGCTTTTATGGTATCATTTTCGAGATCAGAGCTCTTCAGATCGACACTCGCGGTAAATGTAGGATTCTTAAATACTTCAACCTGGAAATTCGATCATCCATTCTCTATATATTCAAGAGAATTATTCGAGACAACACTCAGAGTATAGGAACCAAGGGCTCACTCTTTTGGAATCTCATATTCAAGAGAGATAGATCCAAATTCATTTGGCTTAAGGGTAGAGCGCTTCACTTCTCTTCCAAGAGGATCACTGATAACGATATCAAATATATCTTCTTCAGGAATGAGGAGTGAGGCACTATTTTTTCTCAGGATAGCATGGATATATACCTTCTCTCAGGGAAGGTAGAGACGCCTATCTGTATGAAGATATGATGTGAACTCTGGTCGACTGCTCCATGAGTAGTCAGAGTCTTTAATTCCGAAATTGTATCCTGTAATCCCATCATTCCAAGTGCTCACGAGATACCCAAGGCGATCAGATGATCGTGATTCTACGAGAAAACTATCATATCTCCCCTCATAGTCCCACCAACTATCAAAAGAAAGACCATATGGACTCGAATCATATCCATCTATACCCGGAAGAGTCTCGACTTTCGTATCGACATATCCTTGTGCATTCGTACGGCCGATGATGATACCTGTAGCAAAAGAATTCGTCGTAAGCGGAAGATATATCTTATCTGTCCTTCCTGTATTGGGATCCCATTTTTCAGTATGAGTGCGTGATATATTACGAAGAAGCTTGATCTCTTGGTCTGGAAGGGGTTTACCTGTAGTCATATCAGTTGCGAGTATCATCATTTTTCCACTCGCATCGACTTTTAGAGTGATGTGTGTATCAACTATAGAGAATAGAATTGGCGATATAAATTTTGGGAACTTCTCTATATCTTCGATTTTTGCAAAAGAGAGGACATAAAGCCCAGTTTTTTTCGTATTCGCAGGAAGGAAGTCATCGATAGTAAATGGTGATACATATCAACCCGATGAGAGGACGATATCCTTCTCTTTACAATCAGATACCTCGCTCGATGAGAGAAGTTTCGGTATCGCCATATTGTCGAGACGGCTCGTTTCTCAGAGCATACGTTCGATACGTGCATATACTTCGAGATTGACACGACAAAGCTTGAGTGGATAAGTACTTTTTGGAGGAAGAAGCGTATAGAGTTTTGCTTGTATTGTTTCATTCGGACTATAGATCTGTTTATGTTCAGTGAGTTTGAGTGAGAGAAATGGTTCACTCTTGAGTGTAGTAGTATATTCAATGGATGATCTCCGCCCATAGATATCTATGACATCTTGAAGAGAGAAAGTATATTTTTCTCACTCTTTCAATGGGAGAGTCAGGATAGCTCTCTCTGGAGTGAGCATGAGATTTTCTGGAGTGATGCTGAGTGCTGGTGTGATATTGAGAGCTTTCAGGAAAGCGATCTTCGCATCATGCCTATGGCTGATATATTCAGGGCTATAGAGTGTTCCTATATCACTGTAAATATCATGTGAAAACCGGAATTCTATCTGACTTTTCATATCATACTCTGGAGAGAGTGCTTGAAGTACTCATCCTGTGAGTGTGAATGACTCATTCATACGATCATCAAGAACGCGATATTGTCATGCGACTCCAGCAACGATACAAATACGGGATTGTGAAAGATCATAGGGAAGTTGTATCTGGCTAATCCATTTTTGTCCATCTTTGGATGAAGGAGTAGTAATTTTAGGCTGTATTTCTTTATATATCCACGGAGAAAGAGGAAGGAGATTGGATGATCATGATTCACTTGAAACAGTAGGCATTCATTCATATGCTGGTTGGTATGCATTCGGCGATCACCATGAAGCGATATCACAGTCAGCAGTAGGCTCATAATGGACATAATAACGAATCTGATCTGGCGTATACTCCCCGAGACCATAGAGAGTGATATTATACTTCTGATCACGTGGGTCTCACTCTGGATCAAATGAAAGATTCTTAGGTATATCTGAAGGTGTAAGTGATATATCCTTCGCAAGACGATATGGGGTCGTTTTTTTCTCATTATAGAGTTTTTCTGAAAGTATCAGTGGGACTGTATCTGTTTTTTCGGGAGATAGATCTCGAATACGGAGAAATGCTGGACCTGATTCGATCATATATTCTCATGAAAGAGTCTCTTTTGTGAATACCACTCCTCACTTCATAAGTGAAGATTCGATAGCGATAGAATCGATGAGGATATCCGAAGAGGATCCGAGTGGGAATGAAGGCGGTGATACGACTAAGCTCAGAGTGTCACCATACTGAGCTTCTGATCAAGAAAATGGAAGCGTAAGAGTACGACTCGAAAGAGTATAGGCATAATATCCAAGTACTCCGACTGAAACGAGTGCAAGAAATGTCACGACAACACGAGAAAGAGTATTCATATAAAAGAAATGATATCTTTTATAGTATAGTATTTCAACAGGCCTTTGCAACACAAAATATAGTGTTTTGTAGACATTTTTGATACTATTTCCGTGAGATCTCTTTGCGAAAAAAGCGGTTATCACTATATTTATCCTATGAAAGATATATCTCAAACATTCCCTTGGTCTATACTTATCAGTTGGTATGAAAAATATGGTCGACATGATCTCGAATGGCGCGACTATACTATGGATGATGATACTCGTGCATACCGCGTCTGGCTTTCGGAGATATGCCTCCAGCAGACACAAGTCGAACGAGTACGTGGATATTTCCGGAAAATACTCACCAAATATCCGACAGTACATGATCTCGCAAAGGCAACATATGCAGAGTTTTTCCCATACTATCAGGGAATGGGATATTATTCACGTGCTCGCAACCTTCTCAAAGCTGCAACTATACTCTCAGAAACTTATATGGGGAAATTCCCAGAAGAAAAACCTCTCTTATCTAAACTCCCCGGGGTATGATGATATACATCATCAGCAATACTCGCTTTTGCATTTGGTCATCCATATCTCGCATGGGATACCAATCTCGAAAAAGTATTCGCACGATACTTTCATGGATCGAAGACAGATCGACTGACAGAAACAGAAAAGAAGGAAATAGAAGAAGATTTTAGGAATTTTATTGCCCGTCATTGCGACGAAGGAAGCAATCCAGAAAATAAAAAAAGAATTCCTACCAATGACGGGCTCACTTCGCCACTCGCGATGACAGAGCAAGAAGTAGTTCGTGCTATCAACAATGCCCTCATGGACTTTGCCGCTACAGTCGACCTAAAAAATCCTGATACGATCGATTGGATGAGCTATCCGATACAATCGGGGAGATTTTGGGAGACAAAAGGATCCATCGAACCCAGAGAAGTCAAAAAATCACAGAGCTTCCCTACTCCTGATGCGACCGTCATAGTCATACTCCATAAAGATCATAAGATATACTATAGTGATACTTCTACTCCTGTCATTCCTGCATATGCAGAAATCCAGCAAATAATAAAGAATCCGTTTATAGCACGAGATT
>JAYWFD010000058.1:0-14862 GCA_043778965.1 Candidatus Altimarinota bacterium | reverse complement strand
GACGATCTTGATCTTTCCTTCACTTGTCTCATTTCCAGCACGCTTAGCCGCTTTCGCGAGACCTTTCTTCCGAAGAAGATCGATAGCAGTATCGAGATCACCGTTTGCTTCGATGAGAGCATTTTTACAGTCAGACATACCGACTCCAGTACGTTCACGGAGTTCTTTTATCATTTGAGGAGTTACCATAAATTTTGATTAATTAGGAATATATTTTAGCACGGATAGATCATCATACAGATGTCCTGGCTTTTCTATTTTTTCTGGAAATATGTATTCACGACTATCCTTTAATAGGGATAATTATTTCTCAGAAGAAAATAATTTTTCGATACTGAGGCTTTTTATCATTTTTTCAGCATTATCGTAGATAGGAGCCACGATATACTCCTTTCCAGTATATGCTTGAAATGCTAGAAAAAGAGAGAGTAGGAATAGTATGAAGTTCACAAGTCCGAGTATAGGACTAATGAACCCAAGAAACATACTCACTATAGAGCAAGTAATCTGTATGAGGTTGATCCCGAAGCCTTGCTTCATGTATTTTGCGACATATGCCGTCCTCACTCCCATAAGAATGGGAAGGAAGAATATGATCGATCCGAGAGCAGCCGCAAGCTTCTCTTGTGCAGATACAGGAGAGAGAGGATTTTCCATAGGAGATAGGTTAAACTATAGGATTATTCACTTTTTGCTTCTTCTGTTTTGACTTCATCTTTTTTTGCGATTGGAGATTTTGGAGGGAGTTTCTCTGTCTTGACCGGAGCGCTCGCGAGAGGCTTCTTATCCTCAGATTTACGAGCCTTAATCGAAGATTTGAGTTCTCCAAGGACGAATGCCAGAGCCTTGATAGAGTTCACATTACAAGGAACAAAATAATCTGCCTTATCGATATCACCCGTAGAACCAAGAAGTGCAACAGTAGTGACACCCATAGTATGAGCTTCTGTGAGCGCGAGATCTTCATAGTGCCCATCGACGACGATGACGACATCTGGAGCACGCTTCATATCTTTCACACCGATATATGCCATCTTGAGTTTTTCGAGTTCTTTCATCTTTACTGAGATTTCTTTTTTTGTAAGACCTTCGAGCATCCCATTTGCAAGTGATGTTTCGAGCTCATTGTAGTAGCTGATTCTCTTCTTGATCGTAGCAAAATTCGTGAGAAGTCCCGGAACCCACTTCGAGCTGACATAGAACTGCCCTGTAGCAAGAGCGATAGCTTCGACGAGATCCTTCGTCTGGACCTTTGTTCCGACGAAAAGGAGGCTCTTTCCCCGTGAAGTGAGATCTTCGAGAAGTGCTTTCACTTCTGTGAGCTTCTCAGCTGTCTTATAGAGATCGAACACGTGGATGCCATTTTGTACTCCATAGATATAATCGCGCATTTTCGGAGACCAGTATTCACGCTTATGTCCGATATGGACAGCGTTTTCGAGCATACTCTGTACGAGTGTAGCGTTTGACATAGAAAAAAATAATAAAAAAATAATCCTTACGAGATCTTAGGTCAGATACGAAGCATAGGAATTTCTGTGCACCATTCCGTCATTGCGAGGAACAAAGCAATCCAGTAACTAGCTATGAGGAAGTATCCTTGTGATCAGGAAATCGAGTCCCTGAAAAACAAAAAATCCCAACTCATTTCTCATATTCCGAGAGTGAGTCAGGAGAATTATAGTGAAAAGCAGGGAAAAGCAAGAAATATTAGGATTTAATCTCAAAATATATGTCTATGAGTCTTGAGTACGAGTTTTAACAGTTTCATTCACACTTCCGACAACCGCTAAAAAGGGCTTTGCTCACTTATTAAGCCATTCTTCATAAGAATCACTAAGCATAACCGAATGAATCAAAGAGTGATTAAAAATATACATAGATCCTTTATTGAGTCTTACTACTTTTCACGCAAGCTTGAACTCATACCCAGAATCATCATTAAGCTGCATAATAACACCAGCACTTCTCTCTTGATTATTTTCATCAATATCTACATGTGGAGTAATATTCCCTCAGATATAGAGTGATGGTCTTGATTTTCAAATAGTCTTTGGTACAAAACGGAATCAAAGTCGATCGAGTAATACTCATTGCACGCGTAAAACAGTAGAATCTCGAAGATTCTCAAAATCAAAAGCAGAAAAGGTTCATTCAGATTTTATTATCTGCAATTGTGCACTTCTGTATTTTCTATTTATCTCATCTCAGGCCAAAATTTTCTGAGTCAATTTTCCAACCGAAAAATCTCAGATCTTTATTATAGCTTGATCTCTTAGAAGTCAGAATCACTTTTCTCACTCTAAGAGATTTGATGAGTTTACAGTTAACATAAGTTTTATATAAGCTTATCATAAGCCACTATAAAACTCAACAATTGAGGGTAGTTTTTCTAAAAAAAGATGCTAATATATATATTATAATGCTACTCGCCCATTTCGAGAAGAATCACCCCGATTATACTCAGTACAAGTCCTCATGCCTGTATCAGTGTCAATTTTTCATGAAAGTAGAAATAACTCACCGCAACGAGAGAAATTGTATTCATCGTGACGAGGATAGTACTTGCTACGGCAAGATTTTTCTCTTTTAGAGTCAGTGAAAAAAATACTAATCCAGTAATATAGAAAATGATGCCTGCACCATAAAATATATATTTATCCTCTGTTGCCCACTTTTTAAAAAAAATATCCCCAAGTGTCAAAAGTACTCCTCCGAGAGTAAGATAGGCAAGAAGTTGGTATTTCATAAATACGATGATGATGAATCTCTCTGAGAGTATCAGATTCTCGTAAAATGCAAATGGTTTACTCTTGCCTTTTTCTGATTTTTCATACAATACAAACATCTAAGAAACCCTATCTATGACTCAAGAATACGAACTTATCATGGGACTCGAAACTCATGTCCGAGTCAAATCACATACAAAAATGTTTTGTAGTTGTGCGAATGCGATCGAGCTTGCACCAGAACCGAATATGAATGTCTGTCCTATCTGTATGGGATTCCCTGGGATGCTTCCTACCCTTTCTGAAGGTGTAGTCGATCTCGCAGTGCGAGCAAGTCATGCGATGCGGTGTGAAGTCATGCAGGAGAGTATATTCGATCGAAAAAGTTATTTCTATCCTGATCTTCCAATGGGATATCAGATCACTCAACTCTATCATCCGATCGCCAATGGTGGGGAAGTGAGGGCATTCGTAGAAGGAGTCGTAAAGACGTTTCGTATCCATCATATGCATATCGAGAACGATGCAGGAAAGCTCGTACATGCTGGTGGTAAAACTCTCTGTGACTACAATCGCGCCGGCTCACCACTCATGGAGATTGTGACTGAGCCAGATTTCCGCTCAAAGAGTGAGGTGATCGCCTATCTCGAAGAACTCCAGAAGCTCATGCGCTGGTGTGGTGCCTCTGATGCTGATATGGAGAAGTGACAGCTTCGCTGTGATGTGAATATCTCGATCCGGAAAATAGGAGAGACGACCCTTCGCAATCGTGTAGAACTAAAAAATATCAATTCATTCTCCTCTATCGGTCGAGCCATCGATGTCGAATACGCTCGTCAGATAGAGATCTATGAAAATGACGAAACACTCGATCAAGAAACACGTGGATGGAATGACGAAAAGTGATACTCGACGTCTCTGCGGTCCAAAGAAGATGCTATGGACTACCGATACTTCCCAGATCCAGATCTTCCACCGCTCCATCTGGCGAAGGAATACATCGAAGAGAGGAGTATCGGAGAGCTCCCGATCGATCGCAGACTGAAATATGTAAGCGAATATCATCTCTCATCAGATGATGCGCGTATCCTCTCAAGCGATAGACTTACGAGTGATTTTTTCGAAGAGCTCGTAGGAGTCTCCGGAGATCCTCGCAAATCTTGCTCGTATATCACGACGATCCTCTTCGCGATATTCGAGTGACACCATGAGAAGATCGATCTCTCTTATGTGAAGTGAGGAGCCGAAGAAGTCGGGAAAGTCATACAGATGGTAAATAGCGATGAACTCTCTTCGACCAATAGTAAAATCGTAATAGAAAAACTTGTCTTTGAATGATGAAGTACAAGTGAATGGATAGAAAAACTCGGGCTTCGTCAATCTAATGACACTTCTGCACTTGAAGCAATAGTCGATCAGGTCATCGTGGAGAATACTTCTCAAATAGCAGAGTACAAAGCAGGGAAGGAAACACTCTTCGGCTTCTTCGTCGGGCAGTGTATGAAAGCCTCGAAAGGGCAAGGAAATCCGAAAATATTCACAGAAATACTTAAGAAAAAACTCTCACTAAGAACAGAAAATTTTTAGTATATATCGGACTCAAGAGCAATTTTCATTATTTTTAATACAGTCACATATTTTCACTTGGTATTGACTATAACTCTCAGGATAAATTCTCAATACTCGATATCTCATGATCAAACTTTTCAGCTCATTCAAATGAGAGCTTGTACTGCTTGTTGTTGTCTTGATGTAAGTATCTTTAAATCGAATACTGCACCTCATCATTCTGATCATCGTGCAATTTCATCCAGCTCTACTCCATAATCTTCCATAGTTATACCAGTCATAATAAAAAATATTAAATATAATTATATAATTTAAGAAAAATTATTGATTTGTCAAAAGTATTTTTATATGGTATAATATTTTCATGAAGAAATTTTTATTCATCATTCTAATATTTTTCTTTGTTGGATCAAAAGGGACTTTTGCTTTGGAAATATTGAAGCCGAGTCTCACAACTCAGATGAAATATCAAGAAGAAGTTCAGAGAAAAAATACAATCCTCGAAAAAAGACAGAGCAATATACTCCGTCTTGCAACAATTCGAAAGAGCAAAAATATAACCTCTCCCAAAGTAGCATCAGTACTAAAATCAAGTACAGCTGTATCATCTTCATACTGAGCGAAAACACCTATAATACAGCAAACTGCTGCACAAATATACTCAAAAGATATCATTTCGACCATCTCCGGTGTCGAGATGTCTCGTGTGCAAGAACGATGGTTCGGATGGTATAATACTTATAGATCGTCTCTCGGACTCAGTAGTTATACGTATGACAGCCGACTCGATACGACAGCACATGACTGGAATAAGGTGTTCTCCTATTCAAGGTGACAAAACCATCATACAAGAAGTAGGGGTGATGGATACTATAACTTCAGCGTGATAGACAAGTGGTTCATCGCCCGTGGAGTGAATCCAAAACCCATAAACTGATCCAAACATACAGAAAATGTAGGATACGGATACTACTCTTGTAATGAAATTGATTGTACTGATGAGCTCATAGGATCTATACGTTCAACTTTTGATTTCTTTATGAGTGAAAAATGAAAGTCCTACGATGCTCACTATCGGAGTATCATAAATCCTTCATTCTCTAAAATGGGGTTCGATATTATCGTCGTACCAAGTGAAAAAAGTTATTATATAACTGTACATTATATAACTGAGTAATCGATGAGTAGGATATGTATTATGAATAAATATTCATAAAGATCTCTTTCTTTTTGAAAAAATATATATTTAGATATAGTGAAGTATATTTACAATTATGGATATTACTACACCACCTCATTGAGGGCAAGAAATTTGTATTGCAGGAAATACGATTCCAGATATACAGCTTGATTGAATTACTCTTATTAGAGGTACGGTTCAATGTAAGACTTGTTATACATTACAGTTATGAGGCATATCTACAATTGATACTCTCAAAGATCTCTATCTTCAAGCGGGTTGAAGACATTTTCTCTCTGCACTTCTTGAGAAAAAAATGTATGCCGAACTCTCAAAAATAACAACAAAAGCATGATCGAGTTCTAAAGCAGAATTCGCTCTCCTCTGGAAGAAGTACTTTCCTGATGGCTATGATGAGAAGAAGCTCCAATGATATCTTCAGGAATTACAAACTCGATATGGTGATGAGATAGTAAAACTCGAAGCAGCAATAAAAAACTCAAAAACAATAGCAGAAACAATGTATCGTGACTTCCTCCAGGAATATGAATCTCGATCTGGGAATGTTTCATTGTGAAGTAAAAGTAAATTTTGACAAGATATTGCACTTTTACTTATCCATAAACTCAACTCTGATACAAATTCATTTGCGGATTTAGGAGCTATAAACGCCAAAGCACTCGTTGATGAGGCTATACTTACCCAGCAAGATCCAAAATATAGACGATGAGTCACTCAAGGAGCTCTCAATAACTCTTTTGATCTCCTCAAGAAAGCACGGATAGAAGCAGGGATCATGAGTGTCGGCGGGGAAAACAGAGCCGATGGAGTGCTTGTATTTAAGTCACCTACGTGACAAAATCAAGTTCCACCTTATATCATCCTTGGTCAAAGAAATAGCGTAGCAGCAGCAAGCTTACAAGAATGATTAGACCAATATGCGCTCGATACACTCAGGCCTGTATTTACCCAATATCTCGTCAATCCTGATGGTGAGATCGCCGGGGAAGTCCGGACACATCTCTCGAATTGGACAGAAAAAATACTCTTTCCTTCGAATACGCTTCTTCGAGATTGGATATATCAGCCAGATCTTCTTCCAAAAAATGCAGAAATACTCCTCTATTCGAGAAATGGCAGTACAGGAATCACTCTCACAAAAATGACACCGAAATGATGGTTTCTAAGCATATGAGTAAATCAAGAAGCTTATAAAGGGATTGTAGCGAAAGCGGAGCATTTTACACTCTGATATCTTGATACAAAGGGGGATCTTCGAGGAAATATTGCACTTACTGGATCTCAAGTACTATTTTCCAATAGTGATATAAATAAAAAAACAACCAATACTGGAGTGAGTATCGTCGGGAATTGGGAGTGATCTCTTATGCAATATGGAAATCTCAAGATAGGAACTCGTGGTCATATGAACTTATCTCTTCAAGTAGGAGATACATGAAAGATTGATGATACACAGACAGCACGATTATCGCTTGATACGAATCATTTTATGAAGTATCAGTTTTCACCAAAACTCCAAGGAGAAATCTGATTTTGATATGACCGACTTTGGTCACCCAATTTCTTTCCCAATACATTCTATAAACTCTCAAATAAAGAAAGACGTCTCACTCACTTTCAGAAATGAATGAATGTGGATGCAAGCTTAGAATATAGAATACCAGAGTGAACTATCAGTGCAATGATGTGAAAAAAATCTGGACTTATCATGGATACTACTCTCGCTCGAATAGGGTATACTTTCGCACAATATAGAGTCGATCTCATGCAAGAACTCTGAAAGTCGAGACATCCCCTTTTAGGAGATCAATCAAATCAAAGTATGACCCTCCATCATCAGTCACATGGTATTGGTATACATGGAGGAATGAGCGTATCGAAAATATGATGAGTACGCAATAAAGAAGTTCAAATAGGGGCATCGATCCATTTCTAAAAACTCTCTCTATAGTTGAGCAGTCCATTTAAGTTAATAAAATAAACGAGAAGAATGAAATTATTGAATGTTTAGTGCCAATGAAAATCCTTCCATAATGGAAGGATTTATTGTTATACATCGAGATTCGCGACACTCGTCGCTCGTGACTGGATGAAGTGCTTGCGTGGTGGAACATCCTCACCCATAAGCATACGAAATACCGCATCTGCCTTCTCAGCATCATCTATCGTCACTCGGAACATCTTTCTTTTATCTGGATCCATCGTCGTCTCCCAAAGTTGTTCTGGATTCATCTCTCCGAGACCCTTATATCTCTGTATACCCTCTGAAGTGATCCCTTCATCTGCGATGAATTTGAGTTTCTGGTCATCTGAGTAGGCATACCATGCATTTTTTCATTTCGTGAGCTTATAAAGTGGAGGATTCGCGATGAATATATGCCCGTTTTCGATCAGCTTGGTAAAATATCGGAAGAAAAATGTCAGCAGAAGGGTACGGATATGAGCTCCATCGACATCCGCATCTGTCATGATAACGATACGATGATAGCGAAGACGTGAGTAGTCGAATGATTCTGAGATCGATGTACCGAGTGCGATGATGAGATTTTTGATTTCTGTATTTCCGAATATCTTATCAAGGCGAGCTTGCTCAGTATTCAGGATCTTTCCACGAAGAGGGAGGATCGCTTGGAACTCTCGATTGCGTCCTTGCTTGGCTGATCCACCCGCAGAGTCACCCTCTACGATATAGAGCTCACATTTGCTTGGATCTTTCGAGCTACAGTCAGCGAGCTTTCCTGGAAGACCAGAGCCTTCAAGTGCTCATTTACGGATGATGGTATCACGAGCGTTTCGTGCTGCTGCACGAGCACGTGCCGCAAGGAGACACTTCTCGATGATCGCCTTGGCCGCCCTCGGATTCTCCGCAAGAAAATCATAGAAAGACTCTCCTGTAGCACGATCCGCTATCCCTTTCACTTCTGCATTTCCGAGTTTTCATTTTGTCTGACCTTCGAATTGTGGTTCAGGGACTTTGACGGATACTATGACCGTGAGTCACTCTACAACATCCTCATTTGCAAGATTTTGATCTTTTTCTTTGAGGATTTCTTGTTCACGGGCATACTTATTGATCGTACGAGTCAGTGCCATCTTGAAGCCCACGACATGCGTCCCTCCTTCTGGAGTTATGACATTATTCACGAAAGATATGAGCTTCTCGTTATAATCATCCTTTTTATACTGAAGAGCAAGTTCTACTTGGACATTATCCATCTGTTTTTCTATATAGAAAATCTCCTCACATACTGGATCTGCACTACGATTCAGATACTGGACATATGATCTAATACCTCCCTCGAAGAAGAATCGATATTTTGAATTTGTGAATTCATTTATAAGAGTAAGAGTGATACCCTTAGTCAAATATGCTTGTTGCCTGAGTCGTGTGCGAATAGTATCATAGTCGAATATCACTGTCGTGAACATACTCGCATCTGGCCAAAATCGTACGATCGTACCATGTTTTTTGGTTTTCTCGCCAGTATCTGCTACCTGTGCATCAGGAACTCCTCGTTTATATGATTGTGTGTATATCTTTCCATCTTTATGAACCCAGACTTGCATATTATCTGAAAGAGCATTCACGACAGAAGCACCCACTCCATGAAGTCCTCATGATACCTTATAGCCACTTTCTTCACCTCCGAATTTACCACCAGCATGAAGTACCGTCATGACAGTTTCTAGTGCTGATTTGCCTGTCTTCGCATGGATATCGACTGGGATACCACGTCCATCATCCTCGACAGAGACAGATCCATCAGCGTGCATCATGACGATGATATTCTTCGCATGACCTGCCATTGCTTCATCGATAGAGTTATCGACGATCTCCCATACAAGATGATGGAGTCCACGCTCATCAGTCGATCAGATATACATTCATGGACGCTTGCGGACAGGTTCGAGACCTTCGAGAACTTGGATATTCGAGCTATCGTAAGAAGTGGAAGACATAAGGGATGGTTAGTGTATGATTTTTATTTGCTCGAAGCGAAGATCTGATCTTTCTCTACAAGTGAAATATTGGGTTTTAGTATATAAAAAAAAGACGAGAAGTAAAATTTCTTTCAGTCTTTTTCTTTCTATTTTAATAGTATGATCTCTTCGGGCATTAAAGCCTCATCGCCTGAATCATGCGATCACTCTTTGTAAACTCTGCATCCGGATTTTCAGCGATATTCTGAAGGAGAAGATTTCGCAGTTCTGCTGGATTGACATCTTGAGTAAGGGGTACGTCTATAAGGGCAGTGATTCATTTTTTGACAGAAAAGCGGAGGATCTTCGCTACTTGCTGATCGTAGAGGATAGCAAAAGAAGATATCTGTGAATACTCGTAGAATGTATCTTGTACTTGTATGCCATTCTCTGTGACGTCTACGTCTGTAAGAGGGGATGCATTATTCTCCTTCATGATATAGACTCCCGCGAAGAGAAATGCGACTACCGACATCATATAGAGTCACTGTACTATGCCATAAATGACCAGAAAAAGCACCACTATAAGGGCTATGATATACCAGCTTTGTGGACGTTCATTTCGAGATGCGAATTGCCAGTGATACATAAAAAATTAACCTCAAGTAGTACTAGCCAAGAGCGCGACGAGCTTCGTCATGATGAACCACGCTGACATAGAAAGGACAAATCCAAGGACGGATCCATACATTCACTTTTTTGCCTTATCGACTCAAGTACTATCTCCCGTGATGCCACTCGCGAACTGCATGCGTACCGCATGATAGATAAGCGCCACGACACATACTGCACCAGCAATCACGAGAAGATACTCTATAGCTGAAGCGATCATCATAGGGATATCCTCCATCGTTACATTTCCTGTACGTAGATCCATCTCGCTTTTTCAGAGGATATTAGACTCTTCGGCATGCACCATACCTACTATTGAATTCAGTATGAGTAATGGGGATATTAGAAATTTCATAGTGTAACTTATGAAATAAGTATACTCTAAGATTCAGGAAATTCCAAATTTTTTCACTCTTTTTGCTTTTTAAGAGCGTTTTTATATACTTGGATATGAATTTTCTGTACTCTGCTTCATATTTTTTGCGAAATATGAGTCAAAAAAAATTCACCTAATACTACTTCTTCATACGCACCTATTCCATGAAAATCCCTCTCTCTTGGATATCACTCTATAGTCCACTTTCCTCACTCCTCAAAAAATATTCCATAAAGGAGCTTGCCCATGAATACTCCATTCATACAGCAGAAATCGATGGTATCGAAGAGCACTTCTTAGATAAGGTCGTCGTCGGAAGAGTCATCTCATGCGAGAAGCATCCTGAATCGAAGAAACTCTCTATCGTTCGCGTGGATCTTGGTATCCATGGAGAAGAGATCATACTCACTGGTGCTCCTAATATCAGCGAAGCGACCTATGTACCTGTAGCTATAGTATGAGCCATATTGCCTGGAGATTTCGTCATAGGAGAGCGGATGATGGCAGGGATGATGAGTCGAGGTATGATCTGTGGGGCTGATGAGATCAGTATGTCGACAGAACCCTCTACTGGAATCATGATCTTAGAAGAAAACTGGAGTTGAGGAACACTTGAAGAGATGTTAGGAAAGTCTTTTTTTGATCTGATGCTTCCATTTCCAGGAAAAAATGATGAGATATATCAGTATCCACTTCGAGATACGACCTTCGAGATCGATAACAAATTCATCACCAATCGCCCTGATCTCTTCTCCGTGATAGGGAATGCACGCGAATTTCATGCAGTATTCGAGACACCACTCACCGTTCCTGTCGTTCCTGCGGATGCAGGAATCCAGGGTATGGATCCTGAAACAAGTTCAGGATGACAGGAATCACAGAAACTCCATACAAAAATAGACACTCCGAAATGCCTCTCCTACCATCTCATGAAGATGAAGAATATCGTAGTAGGAAAGAGTCCCTACGGTATATCTCTCATGATGGAACGAGCTGGACTCTCCCCGAAGATGGATATCGTCGATGTCACCAATCTCATCATGACGGAACTCGGACAGCCTATGCATGCGTTTGATGCTGATAAAATCCATGGTGATATATCCGTACGGATGGCGAGACGAGGAGAGTATATTCTCGCGCTCAATGGAAATGAGTACACCCTTACAGAAGATGATATGGTAATCGCTGATGAAGCTGGTCCAGTAGCTCTCGCATGAGTCATCGGGGGTATGGATTCTGCTGTATCTGAAGGCACTACTACTATCATATGGGAGTCCGCCTGCTTCGATGCGACGAGCGTACGACTTACCGCTCAGAGACATGGCATCCGTACCGATGCGAGTACTCGATATGAGAAATCTCTGGATCCGATACTTGCAGGAACGACATTTGATCGAGTGCTCGAATATATGAGATTCCTCGGGAAAAATACAGATATCGTCGCTACTTCTCATGCTCTCGATATATCTCAAGTCAAAAATATAGAAATCGAAATATGATATGACTTCATCAATAAGAAAGTCGGCATGATCATCGCTGAAAAAGAAGTACAAGATATCCTGAAGCGACTTGGATTTCAGATAAAAGCCATACCATGATGAATAGAGATAGTCGTTCCAAGTTGGCGTGCTAGCAAAGACGTATCGATACAAGAAGATATCGTAGAAGAGATATCTCGTGTCATTGGATATGATAGAGTCCCGAGTAGTCCTCTTCCTCTTGGACAGAGTATCTTAGAAAAAAACTTTGATGTGACTCTTCGAAATATCACTCTTGATCACTTCAGGTGAGAAAAATGGAATGAAGTATATACCTACTCATTTACCAATGAAATACTTGATAAGAAAATCCTACTCTTTGACATGCATAACGCTGTGGGAATCAGGAATGCGTTCAATGAAGAATATACCCATATGCGACGATCCCTCGCACCACGTCTACTTATGTCTCTCGCGGAGAATATGAAACATGCAGAAGGTTTCTGATTCTTCGAGATCGGAAAAGTCTACACTAAAATCTCTCCAAAGCAGTGAAATAACTCACTATTACAAAATATCGCGATAATGTCGCTTCCAGAAAAGAAAATGATCGCAGGAGTATTAGTCGGAAAAAATATGAAAGAACTCAGATGTATGCTCGAATCATATCTGAAAAATATACTTGGATATCTCCCTCCAGTACATGCAGGTACTTGACTCTCTCTACTCCATCCGGGCATAAGTGGGGCATATAAAGAATGAGATCTCTCTCTCCTCGAATTTGGAATGCTCCATCCTGAAGTAGCAAGCGCATTTGGACTGAAGGAGAAGGTCCTCTACTTTGAGGCTGACTTTCAAGCACTCGAAGGCCACTACAAAAATAGAGATATCCGATTCCGGCCAATATCTCGATATCAGACTATACCTAGAGAGCTCAACTTCACTATGGATATACATACACCTACTGGAGATGTCGCTCGGTCTCTCGACTCTCTTCATCCATGGATCACCGATGTCTATGTCGACTCGGTATATGAAGATGATATAAAAATCTGAGTCGGGAAGAAGAGCGTAAACTTCGCATTCACACTCTCTAATCATGATGCGACGATATCAGATGAAGATGCCCTGAAAGTACAAAATATGGCGATCGAGGAGATGGGGAAAAAGGGATATAGTCTAAGAGGATTATAGATCTATGTATCTTTTGGAAGGCTTATCGCAGTTACTGTATTATATGAGCTATGAGTTTGACTTGCTCAAATAGTATCTCATTCAGCAAAATGTAATGCTGCTATGCATCATAATGGTACTCAAGACGGTGCTCAAGATTGATTGAGATCTTGATTTCAGGACACCATGGCGGCATGCCCTACGCTAAAAAATATTCATCTCGCCGGCGATCGCCATCAAAACATACCGATACCAAGTGCTCATAAGGCATCCGTATAAGTATCTTGATGTCCTCTTAGTATCCTAGATGCCTCACAGTTTATAGTGGTAGTCAAGGAGTGCTGACTAGGATTGATAGACTCTCTGCTCCCATCCAATTTTGCAGATCTGAATCCTTTACGACTCAGGAACCATTCCATGGCACAGTAATTACGATAGACAATATTTGGATATATTCATATCTGTCTTGCTTCTCCTTCTGTAATATCCTTATACCAGGGAATTCTTTTAATACATTCTCTGAAGAGCAAGAACCCACTTTTTCATCCACAGGAGATAGCATTTTCTCACTCAAAACTCGCTTCCCATATCATGGGGATTGTATAATTCTTTGCTAACTCACGAATATCTACCATCGCAGGATTACATAAACCTCATACTTTTAGAAACTCTCATTTCTCTTCTGCAGTCATAAGCTGACACTCTAGCGGAATTGGAAATCATCGATATTTTTCTAGAGATGTATCATTCATAATAACACCAATTCATTGATTAGTGGAGCTTGTTAATGACTCTGTACCTACTGATTTTTTAGTATCTCAAGATGAAGGATTGTCTGATGTATTCATAAAGTTTCAAATTCACTCACCTCTATAATATTCCTTATTCCTTATATAGTCAAAATAACTCTTGTAAAAGAGAAATCTGTTTCCTTTTTCTCTTTTTCTGCTACAATACCCGTATGTCAGAAACCGCTCTCACTTTCGATATAGACTATACTCATGCCGATGAGACGATGCACTCACTTATACGTACAGTACAAGAATATATCAAGATCCCTCCTGAGATAGTCGAAAAAACTCTCTGGGATACTTATATATTTGCACGTGATGCTCATCATGGTCAGATGCGGAAAAGTGGTGATCCTTATATCATCCATCCGATTCAGGCATGTTTTCTTTTGGTTCACCTCAAACCTGATCTCGTGACACTCCAGTCATGTATACTTCATGATGTCATAGAAGATACTGAGTTCGATAGAGATGCGATCGAGCAGAGATTTGGACATGAAGTCGGTCTTATATGTGAGGGTCTCTCCAAGCTTTCAGCTATCAAATATCGATGAGAAGAGAGAACCATCGAAAGTCTAAGGAAGATGCTTGTCGCTATGGTAGAAGATCTCCGAGTGATCATCGTGAAGCTCGCCGATCGACTGCATAATATGCAAACGCTAGACTATCATCCTGATCCTAAAAAACGTGAACGTATCGCCCTCGAGACACTCAATATTTATGCACCTATCGCTGATAGGCTCGGTATATTTCGTATGAAAGAGATGCTCGAAACAGAGTGTTTTCGAATACTCTATCCTACGGAATATACAAGCATCACCAAAGAACTTGCCGTACTCAAAGAGGAGCAAGATTATTTCATCGACGAAGCAAAAACGATCATCCGGAAAATGATACCCTCAAGTGTCCCACTCATCGATATTTCTTATCGAATTAAAGCTCCATATAGCAT
>JAYWFD010000057.1:0-2087 GCA_043778965.1 Candidatus Altimarinota bacterium | reverse complement strand
TCTCTGAAAAAAAACCATCCTGAGAGTATCCCGAGAAATATCGAGAGATAGATGATCACGAGCACATTCATGACTTTCGTATGCTGGAGAGCTTCGGCATAGGCAGCATTCCCATAGAGAAATATGAGTCCAAATACGATGAGAGGAAAGAAATATTTTTTCTCGATCGTGGCGAGATTCTCTCGCATCTTTCCAGCAATGAGGAAGTAAGTTCCGATCAGCAGTACCGTGAAAAATCCCTTATAAAAGGCGATCTCGAGTGAGCTTGCTCAGAGGGTATGGAGCTCTCGCACCATCCACCACTCGAAAGAGTAGCAGATACAGGCGAGGATGAGGAAGAAATGTCAGGGGATTTTAGAGAGAGGCATTATGCTTTTTTAGAGTAACTCGACGATAAAATATCATGATGAGAAACGAGAGATTGATTCATACCCATATACCAGGAAATATAACAGTAATAAGGTTATACTCACTGAGAGCAAAGAGAGTGAGTATATGGCGAAAAGTTGTAATACAGTAGGTGCTCACTGTCTCAGAGTAGGGATTTGCCCATGTCTTTCTGATAGTAGGAACAAATGCGAACACGCCAATTCAAGTCACAAGTACAGCAGAAAAAAGCGCTTGATCGAGGAGAAGCCAGAGAGGAATCGCAAAGAGTGCGGCACTAAAGAAAATTATATCGATTTTTCGTATATCTCTTTTTCAGTATTTATATGAGAGAAACGCGATATAGGTAGAATTCACTCATAAGAATAATACTATCCAAGATGCTAATCCTGCTCATGCTTCGATCTGAAGTCAGAAAAGGCAGAAATTCAGAATCGACCATACAATCCATGAAAAAATGTGTGGATGAGTTTTTCATCGAAAAATATCTCTTATGTAAGGAATATAGCCGACAAATATAAGCACTATAGAAATGACTGTTAGGGCTTCTTTATAAGGTATTTCATCCATTATGATACTGATTATTGAGTAAATCCTCCTCAAACATCCGTATTCCCTCCAGAGTTTTCGGATATTTCGAGATATCAGGGAAGTCGAGGGTCTGGATTTTCGACATCACGGCGATGATAAGTCGTTTCGTGCGATCTATTTCTCATTGCTGGATGTACTCGATGACTCGATGAAATCTATCTTCATCACGATTTTTCTCTACGAAGAAGAGTTCATATTTCTTATTTTGGAACATCTTCCAGCGTGGAGAGAGTTCGAAGAGGATTGCATAGAATGAGAGCTGGAGGCGATACTTCCACTGCTTGATCTTCTCATAGTCGACTCACTTCCCATCGAAGGTATCGAATCCTCCTCCTGTCTTGTAGTCGGTGATAATGAGGCTATCATCGGATTGCTTCTCAATCCGGTCAATCTTTCCTGTGAGCTGGATAGCGTCCGTTCCATCTGTATGGAGATACGTACCACCGTGAGCGGCACGAAAGTCATATTCGAGAAAGAGTTCTCCATACGATTGGTTCGTGAGCTCAGTATAGAGAGATTCGAGATTCACTCTTCCGCGAGCAAGATAGTCTTCTTCGGTTTTTGGATCGAATCATTCCTTTTTGAGATACTCTTCGAAAGACGTAAAAAGTAACTTTTTCTCATATGATTTCTTCGACATGTAATCAGCGAAAAAATCTTCGAGAGCTTTATGGATGGCAGATCCATACGATGCAGCGATATTTTTGGCCTGAGGAAAACGCAGAAGCGTATTCGATACGAAGTACTCTGGTCCTGCATCAGCGACATTGAGAAAGTTCTGGAGTGCTGTCGCATTCATGACGAATATCTTCTCGATACGATCTTGTAAGAATTCACGCTCTTCACCAAGGTAAGGGAGTGAAAAAAGCTCTTTTTTATCGACTTCGAGTGTCGCCGTCAGGCTCATAAGAGGTACAGTCGTGACTTTTTCCCAGGTCTCTGACTCGACTTCGATACATGAGAGAGGTTCCAGAGATTTCTCGCTCATACTTTCACTCGAATATGTCACCGTGAGCGAGTCCTTTGCTCGGGTGAATGCAGTATAGATGAGTCGTTCGATATCTTCATCATTGTCTTTCTCAGCTTCGAGGGGCAGATTTTTCGGAAGG
>JAYWFD010000056.1:0-2089 GCA_043778965.1 Candidatus Altimarinota bacterium | reverse complement strand
ACTCCAGAGATATTCGATCGTATACTTCTTGATGCGCCTTGTAGTGGTGAAGGAACTCTTTATAAATGAACTGATGCTACGAAACATTGGCACATAAAAAATATTAAAACTATAGCTCGTCTCCAAGAAAAGCTCATCGATGCAGCAATCATCGCTCTCAAAGTATGAGGTGAGATGGTCTACTCGACATGTAGCATGAATCTCATAGAAAATGAATGAGTCCTTGAAAGTATCATAGAGAAATACCCAAATACTTTCGAAATCAGTTATCAGAAACATTTCTGGCCACATATCGATCATACAGGAGGATTCTTCGTAGCAAGAATACGAAAGATCGCATCTATAGATCTAGAACGAAAAGATCGTATCATCCATGTGAATGAGGATATAAAGATGTATAAATGACACCTTCATGGAACTTCTATAAAAGATGATATAGCTCTCTATGAACATACTGGAAAGATCCTTGCCCTTAAAAAACATAAGGAACTCGAAAATCTCAGAAAGCAATTCTATTTTATGCGCTTCTGAGAAAAGATAGCATCTATAGAATGATGAGTGATCCTATTTGATCCCTTTGCTCATCGATATATCAGTACATCTGATGTGAAGCGATATGATATCCTTGATGAGCTAGAGCTCGATCGATATCTACGAGGTGAGCTTCTCGAACGTACTCTCCCTAATGGTGCTATCATCATGAGACATGACTCTATAGATATCGCTCTTGAAGAAGTATCAGACTCTATCATATCAAACCACTTCCCACATGACTGGCGAAGGAAATAAAAAATCCCTCTAGGAGATTTTTTAGAATCGTACTTATTTCATAAGTTCATCGATCTTTGCTGTGAATGTCGCATATGGATATGCACCTTCTACTGTAGCATATTTACCTGTCTTTACATTCAGGATGAGTGTCCCTGGTGTACCACCGAGACTATATTTCTGAGCTTCACTTGTCTGAGCATTGAATCGAGGAAGTAATTCCTTAGAATCGAGACATGTTTGCCATTTTGCTACATCCACACCTGCAACTTTAGCAACTTCTGAGAGCTTCGCTGGATCGAGAACACCTCATTCATTGGTCGATTTATCCATGACACCTTTATAGAATTTCTGATATGAGGCATCACCTCCGAGTTTTCCTGCACAGAGAGCTCCGAGAGCTTTTGCTTCTGTTCCTTTATGACTGACTCCACGATTATTCTTAAATGCTACACTTACTTTATCACCATATTGGGAGAGAAGAGTGGGAAAAAGTTTCGTATCATGATATTGTCTCATACAAAATGGACACTCCATATCAGAATATTCGATAGCAATTATAGATGCATTTTTATTTCATTCTATGTTCGCATCATCGAGTATTTTCTTGATATCATCAGCACTGATAGTCCCTTGTGCTGCTGCAGCTGGCTGAGGAGGTTGCTGAGTTCATGGCATAGCCCCACCTTCTACAGCTTTCTTGATCTGAGGTATCTGCTCCTTTATCTGCATCTGAGTATACTTTTGAAGAAGATCATAGTTCTCTTTTCCACCAACCTTATCGTATTCAAGATCAAGAAGTACTCTTTTTATACCGATAGATGAATCAGGGTTAGAGTCACCATTTCTCGAAAGAGAATTTAGATCAAAAGAATATCCTAAAAGAAAATAAAGACAGAGCGTATTCAGAAGGAGAGAAGCAATAATCAGGACGATCATAGTTCCTTGCGTAGAACTCGAATTTCCTGATGAAGCCGTGGGACTAGCTACGGGAGTTTTCGTTACCATAAAAAAATATTTAAAATAAAAAGTGATTCTAGTATATAAAAAAGTTGCTTTGAATCAAAATAAAAGAGTTGACGGTACGAGTAGTCGTGGTTTCATGGAAAAAATCCCTAATCTTGAGAATATTTCTGTTGATAATAGGCGCGAATTCCTACCATAGCAGCATTATCCATAGAATAGATGTTTTTCATTGGGAAGAGAAACTGTATACCTATTTTTTTTGCTGCAGATTCAAGTTTAGATTTGAGTTTCGAGTTGGCACTGACACCTCCAGCAAGGAGCATCATTTTTGCACCTGTCTGTTCTATTGCGCGAA